>JBAUHN010000101.1:0-2646 GCA_049680295.1 Sulfitobacter sp. | reverse complement strand
TCATACATGTGGGCTCTCAGCGGCCATCGGATGCGGCGCACCATGGAGACAGAAGGCGTTGCGATCCGAAAGCGAGGACGGCCCATTCCGGACCATTGCCACATGCACAAGATGCTGCGTTGCCGATTCTCGGAAGCTGACATGGCGTATCTGCGGCGATTCCGGCTTGAGAGGTTTCTAACATCGCTAATGTCGATGGTGGAACCATTCAGCCAGAGAAGAAATACGATGAAACGCTACGTTGGAATTGATGTCGCCCAAGAGCAATGTGCTCTTTGTATTGTTGATGATGCGGGCACGATCCTGTTCGAGGGCAGTTGCGCAACGGACCCTGATAAGATTGTCCACACCATCGCTGCTGAAGTCGGCGATGGTGAAAAGATCGTGCACGAGTCCGGCCCGCTTTCAATCTGGTTGACGCGGGAACTGATCAAACGATGTGCGCCAGTGGTCTGTATTGATGCCCGTGCTGCTCACAAAGTGCTGTCAGCGCGGATGAACAAGTCTGACAAATCAGACGCTGTCGGCTTGGCCCAACTGGCCCGCACAGGGTGGTATGGTGAAGTTCATGTGAAGAGTGAGGCCCGCGATCAGTTGCGCCTGATACTGTCAGCGCGGGAGCGATTGATCCGCATCCGGATGGATATCGAAGGGCAAGTCCGGGGTCTTCTGAAGGCCTATGGGATCCGGCTTGGTCCCGTTAATGCGGGCTACAGCCGAAAAAGCTTCCGCGATCAGCTTTGGCTGGCCATTAAAGGCGTTCCAAGCTTGGAGATGATCTTCGCCTCATTGATCACCGTGCATGAAACCGTCTGCCTTGAAACCACAGCGATCGACGCACGAGTGCAGCGCCTTGCCAAGGACTCGCCTTTAGCACGGCGTCTCACCAGCATTCCCGGGGTCGGTCCAATTGTCAGCCTCAGCTTCATCGCAACAATCGATGATGTGGCGCGGTTCGGAAAAGCAACAGATGTGGGCGCTTACTTGGGCCTGACCCCGCGGCGATATCAATCTGGCGAAACGGATTGGTCGGGGCGCATCTCAAAACGCGGTGACGGAGCCATGCGCAAACTGCTTTATGAAGCGGCCAACATCCTGATCCAACGTGTCGCGCGCTTCTCGCCACTCAAAGCATGGGCAATGCGGCTGGTCGCGCGGAGGGGAATGAAGAAAGCCATCGTTGCCACGGCGCGAAAACTGGCTGTCATCATGACCCGCATCTGGCGCGACGGCACGACCTTCGCCTGGACCAAAGAGGAGCTGCCTGCATGAGATAACCACTAACCGAATACGCCCGTCCGGGTGTACAGACGTCCCATCGGGACGGTGGCCGGATGACCTCGCTGTCTAATGTCGATGCGCCTCAATGCGGGCGACCTCGCAGCGGACCTTTTTGAGGCACCAGTCCCCGACGCCATTATGAGGCGGCAACGCCGACCTCGGAGAGAACCATGAACCCGATGAGACCGAAATACGCCCTTGAATTTACGGCCGCAGATAGAGAACATTAGCGGCGTCGCAGAAAGTCGGGAAAGAGGGCTCTTCCGACACCTTAGCTGCGCTGACTACGAGCGACTGGTTTAGGGCGTTGCGCCATTAGCTGCAACGTCCACGAACTCGAAAGATGCGGACTTTCCAGCCACTCGTTTTTCGCACTTTGCTTACGCAGCATTTGCTCGCAGACGCGGCGCTTGTTTTATTGCAACGCAGCGCGTGTCGTCGATGCGGCCATTCATTGGCGGTGTTCTAGCTGGAATGAAGACCACGCTTTCGCAGCATGCCTTCCAGACGAACAAGACGCAAGACTTTGCCAGAAAATACTTTTTGGGCTTTGCTAATGCAGCAGTTTCTCTCGATTTCGGCATGGTTTTTGTTGCGGGGCATGACGCGTCGTTGATGCGGTCGTTCATCGCAATATTCTGCATGGAACTAAGACCTCGCTTCCGCCGACTCCATTTTCGACCGGCGCAAAGTGGAACGAATCCCCAATTCACAGCACTGGTGCCATGGTCCCCTATGCTGCGCTTTACCTACCTTCACTGAGGACCATACATCTGCCGCAAGCTTCCAAGGCTAGTGCCTTGGTTCTGAGGTGGGCGCGCCGCTCTGCGAACAGAAGTAACGTTGTAGCGGCAGTTCAATGCGTCGTTCAATCGACCGATGGTCTACGCCCCCGTGGTCATTGGCTCAACAGTTTTGAGACGGCACGGAACGAATTTCAGTTGCGAACGATGATCGGCATGCAGTTCTAGACCTTGCATCGTCACAACTCCTAAAACGAAGCATGCGCTCATAGTGCTTGGGGCAATAAATTGCACCCCAATGGGGTCAGGGCCAATTAGACTTTTTCAGAGCAGCAAGGCCGGAACAAGATGATCTCGAGCGAAGCCACCCCTTTTGTCGCCGTCGTACTTGCCGGTCTGGTGGGGGGCGCTGTGCGTGGTTATTCAGGGTTCGGCTTTGGGATGGCTGCCGTCCCGATTGCAATGCTGGCTCTGCCCCCCGTTCTGGCCATCCCGGCTGTCCTGATCCACGAGATGATAATCGGCCTGTTCACGGCGCAAAAGGTGCGTACGGATGTGGCATGGCATCCGTTTGGCTGGCTTTTCGCTGGGACCTTAATCGGTACACCGATGGGATTGGGTC
>JBAUHN010000100.1:0-3098 GCA_049680295.1 Sulfitobacter sp. | reverse complement strand
GGTAACGACCTGATCAGCGCATTGGGCGGGGCGGATGACATCGACGGCGGCGCAGGTCATGACGAAATCTATGGCGGCGACGGAGATGATACGGTCCTGGGACAGAGCGGCGACGATGTGCTATTGGGCAACGCCGGACACGATCATATTGAAGGCGGTACTGGCCACGACGTTTTGTTGGGCAACTCTGGCAATGACAACCTTTATGGCGGTGCGGGTGACGATATGATGCTTGCCGGTACTGGCAATGATACCGTCATGGGCCAAGACGGTGATGACGTGATCGCAGCTGAAACCGGAAACAACCATATCGAAGGCGGCGCCGGTCAGGATGTGCTTTATGGCGGCGACGGAAATGATTACTTGGAGGGCGGGTCGGGCACCGATTTCATCCTTGCCGGTGGCGGTGACAACGCCATTATCGGCGGAACCGGCGATGATCATATGTTGGCAGCCGACGGCATCGACCGTTTTGTGTTTGCGACCGGCGACGGCACCGACCATGTCTATGCCTACGACCCCAGCCAGGACATATTGGTCTTTGACGGACCTCAGCAATTGTCCGACCTGACCATCGATTACTATGGTGCCACTGTCGGAATTGAATATGACGGCGGGTTTGTCATCCTGATCGACGCGCTGCAATCTGTGGGTGACACGCTCAACATTGAATTTATCTGACCTGCGGGTGATTTGCCGGTCTGTCGGAAAAATCCGATCCGATTTCCTGATTTGATATCGAATCCTGTCGATAAGCTAATGACACTACAGCATTCCTTGGCTACGAATTGCGGGTGCGTGTACTGTTTGTAATACCCCACCCGATCGAGGGTCCTTCCAGTCGCTTTCGTGTCTATCAATACCTCCCATATCTTGAGGACATGGGGGTTAGATGCACTGTGCGACCCTTTGTGACCTCTGAAAATGTCCGCGAGCTTTACAAGGATGGCAATACCTCGCGCAAGATTGCCCTGACGTTGGGGGGGCTGGCGGGCCGCGTCGGTGATATTGGCCGCGCCACCAGACATGATATTGTCTTTATCCTGCGCGAAGCATTTGCCCTTGGCCCGCCCGCCATCGAATATGCGCTGGCACAATTTGGCGGCAAAATGGTCTTTGATTTCGATGACGCGATCTATCTGCCTTCGCTGGCCTATGACAACAAAATCGACCGCCTGCGTGATTGGGGTAAACCTGCCAAAGTGATCGCGAAATCCAACACCGTCATCGCAGGTAGCCAGTATCTTGCTGATTTTGCGAACAAAACCGCCAAGGGCCGGGTCGAAGTCTTACCGACGGTTGTCGATCATCAGGTTTATGCGCCGCGTGTGCCGGACTTTTCAGGTGATGGTTTGACCATTGGCTGGATCGGCACGCCGCGCGGGTCGCACTATGTTGCCGACCTGATGCCGGTGTTCCAGTCATTGCACCAAAAGACACCATCGCTGCGGTTTGTTTTTATCGGCTGTGCCCCTTTCGACCCCCAAGGACTGCCCATCGAGTTTCGCGACTGGTCACTGGCGCGTGAACCACAAGACATTGCAGAATTTGACATCGGCATTATGCCCCTGACCGATGACGAAGAAACACGCGGCAAATGCGGCTTTAAGCTGATCCAATATATGAGCAGTGGCGTCACCGCTGTCGGCAGCCCGGTCGGCGCCAACAATGAGATCATCGAAGATGGCATTTCCGGCCTGTTCGCTGACGGTTTAAAGGGATGGGAACACAGCCTGTCGCAGGTGATCACAAATCACGACCTGCGCGCAAAACTAGCCCGCAACGGACGCACCCGCGCCATTGCGAAATACTCTTTGCAATACACCGCGCCAAAGATGCTAAAAATCTTGCAAAACACATTGTCCAGCCCATGAGCAAACTTGGCTCAGGCGGCGGCGCATTGCGCGATAGCGGGCTGTATTTTGGCGCGCAGCTGGGATCACGCATCCTGAATTTCGTCTATTTTCTGATCCTAACGCGCAACCTGCCGATAGATGAATTTGGCGTTCTAAATTATGCGCTTAGCATTGTGATCATGCTCGACATTGTTTTGGATCTGGGCCTGTCACGCCACGCAATGCGCGAGATTTCCAAGGCACCGCATCTCAGCGGCATGTTTGTCCGGCGCATCCTGCCCTACAAACTCGCCGCCTCCACGCTGGTGTTTTTGGGCTTTTGCCTGATGATGTTCCTGTCGGATCAGCCAACGACATATAAAATCATCAACATACTGGCCGCATTGGGGTTGTTTTTCACATCTCCCGCCATGTTGTTTGAAAATATCCTGCAAGCGAACCACCGCTTTGCGCTTATCTCGCTCGCGCATGTGATCCTGAGCTGCGTGCAATTTGTGGTTGGCGTGGGGTTGATCCTGTTGGGCGGGTCAACCATTCTGATCTCATTGACCTTCGCATTGACCTATTTTGTCTATGCGGGCATCGTTTTTTGGGGCGCACGGGGTCTGCTTTTCGACATTCCCGCGCGCGCAGATTACGGCGCATTGTTGCGGTCTGTCCCGTCGTCTTTTCCCTATTTGGTTTCCGCCATGGTCATCATGTTTGCCATCCGTGCAGAATTTGTGGTCTTGGGGTTTTTCGGATCAAAAGCAGACCTTGCAGTATTCGGCATGGCGACAAAAATCGTCGAGGCGTCACTGCTGTTACCGATGGCTTTTACAACCGTCATGTCCCCTCGGTTTTCGATGGCCCACGGACAGGGGCGCGCGAATCTAACCCGAATCTACTACAGTGGACTTGAGATGATCTTGCTGCTGGCGATCCCGCTGTGTCTTGCCGCCTTTGCCTGTGTGCCTTTGGCGCAATGGGCCTTGGGCGGCAAAGAATATGATGCGATTGATGATATTCTCTACATCACGTTTCTGGGTTTTACCGCCGCCAGCGCGTTTCTTTTCAACACATCCGCGTTATTCGGCGCCGTTAATCAAACCCGGCCCGTTGCAATTTTGGGCGCGCTGGTATTGGTCCAAATCGGGATCAACATCGCACTGCAGGCGCCTTATGGCATGTGGGGCGCGGCGCTGGCGTTTGTGGTGTTCATGGCCGTAGCGGCCATCTGCACCACCCTTGCAATCATGATCA
>JBAUHN010000099.1:0-8901 GCA_049680295.1 Sulfitobacter sp. | reverse complement strand
GTGGGCTCCACCAAGCCCGGCGACGTGGTGCTGGACCCGTTCTTCGGCACCGGCACCACCGGCGCGGTCGCCAAGATGCTGGGCCGCGATTTCATCGGGATCGAGCGTGAGGAAACCTATCGGAAGGTTGCACAAAAACGCATTGCAGCGGCGCGCAAATTTGATCGCGAGGCCCTGCAGGTCAGCACGTCAAAACGTGCCGAGCCGCGTGTGCCATTTGGCCAGTTGGTCGAACGCGGTATGCTGCGCCCCGGAGAAGAGCTGTATTCAATGAACAATCGTCACAAGGCCAAGGTCCGCGCTGACGGAACCCTGATTGGTGACGATGTCAAAGGATCAATCCATCAGGTCGGTGCCGCCTTGGAAGGCGCGCCAAGTTGCAATGGCTGGACCTATTGGTGCTACAAGCGGGACGGCAAGCGCGTGCCAATAGACCTGTTGCGCCAGCAAATCCGGGCCGAAATGGCCAACTGATTCACTTTTTTTCGAACACCGCCGGTGCCCTGTGGCCTTGAACAAGGTCGCCTGAAAATAGGCACCCACCTTTGCCCTGCTCATACGAGCAGGGCCTTTTTTCATTTTACCCATGATCAGTTCACGCCTGCCGGTGCCGCACGATTTGCCAGTGCCGATTTCACAAATCGCGCGCCAAACTCAGATTTGCTGACCACAAAAAGAACCCCCGCGGCCTGCGCCTTTTCCCACATAAAAGGGGACGGCCAGTCGCTGACCATAATCACCGGGATTCGCGACAACTCGGGATCATTTGCCAGTTCCATTGCAAAATCAGCGCCAAACCCATCGGGCAGGTTATTGTCCAGCAAAATCAATGAAATAGTGTTGTCGGCCAATTGCGCGCGCGCGTCTGCCAGTGTGGATGCGACATCCACATGTACATTGCCAAAACTGCGCGTCATGACCCGTGTCATCATTTGCTGATCGAATGTGCTGTCTTCGATGATCAGGCAATTACTGCCCCGCCTTTTTTTCGAAGGTACATTTTTAAGATATTGCACGGCGACACCTCCCTTGGGTCAGGTCCTGACCATGCTTATGCGCCGCAAGCTCTTAATATTCGGTGTGCAGATGTCAGCGCGGCAAGGGATTCGTTGCCTTGTTATAGGGCTGCCACTGCGTGATTTCCGGGTAGTACATTGCGCGCCACTTGCGGACTTTGGGGTTCATCATCCGTCGCCAAAGTGGCGGATACATCGCGATCATGGTCATCACCGCATAGCCATACGGCAATTCCGGTGCCACGCTCGGGCCATAGGTCTGCAAGACCGGATAAGGCCGGTCAGGTTTTGTGTGGTGGTCCGAATGCCGCTGGAGATTGATCAGCAGCCAGTTCGACACGCGCATCGTCGCGTTCCACGAATGATGCGGTTGCACAGTCTCATATTTGCCATCGCCCAGGTGTTTTCGCGTCAGGCCGTAATGTTCGACATAATTGACCAGTTCAAGCTGCCAGACGGCAACGCCGGCCTGCAAAAAAAACAGCGCCAACCCGGACCATCCGCCCAAGGCAAACGCCAACAGCAGCATCGCCGCCTGCAAAACCGCATATTTCACAATCGGACTGCCGGGGCTGTACCAAGCGGCGGATTTGCGGCCCATCATGTCTTTTTCCGCCCGAAACGCGGATAGAAACGATTGCAGCAACACCCGTGGATAAAACCGATAAAACCCTTCGCCGTACCGCGCTGTGACCGCGTCGCGGGGGGTGCCGACATAGCGATGATGCACCAGAAGATGCTCGGACCGGAAATGCGAATACAGCACCATCGCCAGCAAGGCATCCGCCATCTGCCGCTCAAACCTGCTTTTCTGGTGCATCAACTCGTGACTGTAATTGATGCCGATGGTGCCGGTCACAATACCCACACCAAAGAAAAGCAATATCCGTTCCACTGTGCCAAGATGCGTCGCCTGCGGGACGTACCATATCAATCCAAACAGCATCAAAAACTGCAATGGTGCCCAGACCAGCGTCACCTTGCGGTACCACTGCAATTGGTTGCTTGATGTGCTCAGATCGGCGTTGTCATCGTCAGGGCCAACCACCGCATCCAGCAGCGCGAACAGATACCAGGTTAATAGCGGCAGCAATATCAGGGTCCATCCACCCCAGATCGCCTCGACCCAGGCGATTGGGATCAGGGTTAGTGACATCCAATAGGGCAATGCGCGCGAAAGCCGGGCCATCCGGGCCGGTGATATGGTTTGAGAGTGACGTGTCATAACTTGCCTTGCTGGGTCGCGCTGCACCATACGTCAGGACGAAGGCGTGACAAACGCAATTTGTGGCGCTTTGCACAGATCATAGGCTTTACGCATGACCGTCGGCAAATCAGAGGGGCGAAATTCGGACGGGTCGCAAAACTGACCGGACGTGGGCTGGGCCGTCATCGGCACCTTGGCGACGCGGACCTCAAGGATCAGGTGGAAATGCGTAAACGTATGCCGCACTTCGCCCTGTAAGGGCGTCCAATCCGCAGCACAAGGCGGGGTCGCCATGGGCGGTGTGTCATTGACATCAACCCAATCGCTGCCGGGCCAGCCCAGCATGCCGCCCAACAGCCCTTTGTCGGGTCGGGTTTCCAGCAGCCACGCGCCATCGCTGCGCTGGCCCAGATAGACGGTGCCGCGCCGGATCGGTTTGGGTTTCTTCGGCGTTTTGCGTGGCAACGCCAGCGCCGTGCCCGCCTGCCGCGCCCTGCAAGGATCCCGCCACGGGCAAATGCCGCAAGCCGGTGATTTCGGCGTGCAGACCGTTGCCCCCAAATCCATCACCGCTTGCGCGTAATCGCCCGGTCTGGCGGTTGGTGTCAGCGCTTGGGCGTGCCCCATCAGTTGCGGTTTTGCCTTGGGCAGCGGCACGTGGACATCATAAAGCCGCGCCATGACGCGTTCAACATTTCCGTCCAGAACCGCATGCGGCAGATCAAAGGCAATCGAGGCCACGGCCGCCGCCGTATAAGGGCCAATGCCCGGCAGTTTCAGCAACGCGTCATATTGGCTGGGGAAAACACCGCCATGTTTATCCGCCACAACCCGTGCACATTTCAGCAGGTTGCGCGCCCGCGCATAATATCCAAGGCCCGCCCATTCGCCCATGACATCTGCGTCCCTGGCGCAGGCCAGATCCATGACCGTCGGCCAACGGGCGGTAAAACGCTCAAAATAATCGCGCACGGTGATCACGGTCGTTTGCTGCAACATTACTTCGGACATCCAGATCCGGTAAGGGTCGGGGGCCACCCCTGATTTGCGCCGCGCAGGCGATACCCGCCAGGGCATTTCACGGGCGTGCAGATCGTACCATTCAAGCAAAATGCGGCTCAGGTCAGCAAAGGATGGCTGGTCACGCAATCTTTATGCCTCCGATTGATGAGTTGGGCTGGCGATATGGGGCGGACCCGCTATTATAAGGCCTGACCAACAGGATGATAGTCATGGCCCCCCGCCGCGCCAGTACAAAAGGCTTTAAACGCACCTCCAGCCTGCTGACAGGCCGCATTCGTACCGCCAGCGAAAGCCGGGGCTTTGCACAAAGCCGTCTTCTGACGCATTGGGAAGAGATTGCAGGCACCGATACCGCAAGGATCGCCCGCCCGGTCGAGGTCAGCTATGGCCGTGGCGGCATCGGTGCGACGCTGACGCTTTTGACCACCGGTGCCAATGCGCCCATGCTTGAGATGCAAAAAGAACAGCTGCGTGCCAAGGTTAATGCGGTCTATGGCTACAACGCCATTGCCCGCGTTCGGATCACCCAAACTGCCGCCACCGGATTTGCCGAAGGTCAGGTTGATTTCGCGCATCGCAAACCCGAATTATCCCCCCAGGTGATCGATCCGGTCATTCGTGAAAAAGCCGCGCAAACCGCCCGTCCAGTCACCGATGCGGGACTTCGTGACGCATTGGCACGGCTGGGCGAAAACATTCTAAACAAAACGAACCGCTAACAAGGAATTTTCTATGTCGCGCATGATGATCATCTCGGCCGCTGTCGCGGTTATTGGCCTTGGGGCCTATTTTGTCACCGGTGGGGGCAGCAGCACCCCGACCACGCCGGTTGATCCATTGGGGGCCGCCAATGCACAAGAAGCCGCAGACGTCGATACTTCGTCAATCCAGGACATGATGGTGGGCAACCCCGATGCGCCCGTGACTGTGATCGAATACGCCAGCTTTACCTGCCCGCATTGCGCGTCGTTCCATGCCGGGTCATTCAAAAAGCTAAAGGCGGATTACATCGACACAGGTAAGATCAATTTCATCTACCGCGAAGTCTATTTTGACCGCTACGGGCTTTGGGCGTCGATGATCGCCCGTTGCGCCGGACCGGACAAGTTTTTTGGCATGGCCGACCTGATCTATACCGGTCAGTCGCAATGGACCCGCGCCGGTGAACCCGCTGCAATCATCGAAGAGCTGCGCAAAATCGGGCTGCTGGCCGGATTGGACAAAGACACGCTTGAAGCCTGCCTTCAAGATGCCGACAAAGCCCGGACATTGGTTGCATGGTACCAGAAAAACGCCGCCGCAGACGGTGTGGAAAGCACCCCGTCATTTGTGATCAACGGCAAAAAATACTCCAACATGGCCTATGATGAAATGTCTGAGCTAATCGACGCAGCCGCCAAGTGATGGCAGCCCCGCTCGCCGATCTTAAGGTTGTCGAACTCGCGCGGGTCCTGGCCGGTCCATGGGCTGGCCAGACATTGTCTGATCTGGGCTGCGAGGTCATCAAAGTCGAAAGCCCCGGCGGCGATGACACCCGGCAATGGGGTCCGCCTTTTGTCACCCGCGACGACGATGTGTCGGCGGCCTATTTCCATTCAACCAACCGGGGCAAAGCCTCGGTTACGGCGGATTTCAAAACGCCTGAGGGCCGCGCCAAGCTTATGGCGCTGCTGGCCGACGCGGACATATTGATTGAGAACTTCAAAACCGGTGGGTTGGCCAAATACGGTCTGGACTACGACAGCCTGTCTGCTGCATTTCCCAAGCTTATTTATTGCTCAATAACCGGCTTTGGCCATACCGGCCCTTACGCGAAACGTGCCGGATATGATTTTATCATTCAGGGCATGTCCGGCCTGATGTCCCTGACCGGCGAACCTGAAGGGCAGCCGCAAAAATACGGCATCGCGATCACGGATATCCTGACCGGCGTCTATGCCACAACGGCCATTCTGGCAGCGGTTCATCAGCGCAACGTGACCGGAAAAGGCCAGCATATCGACATGTCGCTGATGGATGTCGCGGTGGCTGTTACCTCCAATCAGGCGATGAACTACCTCACCACCGGCGTGGCGCCGAAACGCATGGGCAACGCGCATGTCAATCTGGCCCCCTATCAGGTGTTTGACTGTGCCGACGGGCATATCATCATCGCAACCGGGAACGACGGCCAATATCAAAAGCTGTGCAAACTGCTGGGGCTGGACGACATGGCGCTTGCGCCCGCGTTTTTGAAAAACGCCGACAGGCTGGCGAACCGCGACGATATGACGGCGCGGCTGACAGCGGCGACAGTGCTGCGCAATCGCGATGATCTGCTGGCCGCCTGCGAAGCACAGGGTGTCCCCGCCGGGCCGATCAACACGATGCACGACGTCATGCAAGACCCCCAGGTCATTGCACGCGGCATGCAGATTGATTGTGGCGGCGTGCCGGGCGTCCGCGCCCCATTTACGTTTTCAGGATCCGAGCTTGCAGAGGGTCGACCGGCCCCTAAACTGGGCGAAGATGACCCCCAAAGTTAATGGACTTTGACCTTAAGGCCGGGGCAGGGCATCCAGCGCAGCAAAAAGCGGATTATCATCCGGCAGACTTAGACGCACAGGCAGTGTGATCACCCGGCTTCGATATCCCCGTGGCAATCGCACCGCGTCCTTTTCCGTTGTCACCAGCTGCGCGCCGCGTGCCTGCGCGTCTGCCTCCAACCGGCCCATTAGGGCAGTGGTCAGCGGTTGGTGATCCTCCAACGGCTCAGCATGGACAATATCGGCCCCCAAAGCGCGCAGTGTCGCAAAGAATTTCTCAGGGTGCCCGATGCCTGCAAAGGCAAACACTGACATGTCCTGCCAGGCCATCCCCGTTTGCAAAGGCGTCAATGTGGCGCGCAGATGTGGCAGGTTCGCGGGCAAGGCTGATTTGCTATCGAAACGCGCCTGCGCCGCATCATCGCCAATCGAAATCAGCACATCTGCACGGGCCAACCCCACATCAACGGGTTCACGCAGCGGGCCGGCGGGCAAACAGCGCCCATTGCCAAAGCCTTTTGCCGCATCAACGACCACAATGCCAAGATCCTGTACCAAGCTGGGGTTTTGGAACCCGTCATCCAACACGATCACGCTGGCGCCTGCCTCTTGTGCGGCGCGCCCACCTGCGGCGCGGTCCTGTGCCACCCATGTTTCCGCAAAAGCCGCCAGCAACAGCGGTTCATCCCCGACATCGGCCGCAGAATGCTGACCGGGGACAACCCGGACCGGGCCCTTCAGACGACCGCGATACCCACGGGTAACCACATGTGGCTCAAGGTGCAGGTTCCGCAAATGGTCGAGCACCGCAATCACTGTCGGCGTCTTGCCGGTGCCGCCCGCATTCAGGTTGCCGACACAGACAACAGGAACACCCAGCTTGACCGGGCGACCCGAGGACAACCTGCGCGCCGTCAAAAATCCGTAGACCGCGCCCAATGGTGCCAGCACCCGTGCCAGAACTGTTGGACGATCCGCATCCGTGAACCAAAAAACCGGGGCCCGCATCACGGGTTGCCTTCGCGCTGATCAAGGGTCTCTTGCACCAGATCAACAATGCGGTCGGTCAACTCGGCGCCCTGACTGATCACGTCCCACCCGGCATGCGCCATCGCGGCGGCCTGATCGGGGGCAATCAGACGGGTCACCGCCGTGCCAAGCGACGCGTCATCGACAACGGCCCGTGCGGCCCCGGCATTGGAAAGCCGGGTGTAGAAAGCCTCAAACCGGCTGACTTTCGGGCCATATAATACGGCAGAGCCAAGGGCTGCAGCCTCAAAGGGATTGCATCCACCGGAATCCGACAGCATCGAAGAGCCCAGAAAAGCAACCGGTGCCACGCGATAAAACACCCCCAATTCCATCGGATCATCCGCGACCATGACTTGCGTGCTTTCGTCGGGAAACCCGCCATCCGCCCAGTCTATAGACCGAAACCCGGCATCCTTCGCCTGATCCAGACAGGTGGCGGCATCAACACCAGCCGCTGGGTGCAGGATCAAAAGCAGCCGGTGCGACAGGCGTGTCGCCCTCCGGTGTGCTGCCAGAACCATCGGGATTTCCGCAGTTTGCACCCCTGTCGCCAGCCAGACGGACCGGCCGGTCAGCGCCGCTGATAGATCGTTCACTGTTGTCTCGTCGCAGGGCAGCGCCTGTCCACCGGCCAGCAAGGGCGCGGTAATTTCGATCCGTTCGTGCGGCACACCGAGTTTGACCAACCGCTGTGACGCTTTTTGGGACCGGGCCATGAGGGTGGTAAAATGCGACAGCACATGACGCGTTACCTCGGGCAGCCAGCGATCCCGCCGCCCGTCAAAGCCACTGTCAGATGCATCAATAAGCATCAATTGCAGACCATTTTCGATGGCGCTAAGGACCAGATTTGGCCGCAACCCACCCCAGACCCAAATGCCGGTATCCGGCGCCCAATGCGTCATAAATTTTGCGGCATCTGACGGATGTTCGCCCGGCGATTGATCGACCAGGATATAAGGATGGCTTTGCGCGTCGCGCATCAAGAACGCGTCTACGCTGGCAAGATCGTCCACTGTGATCAGCACACTCAGATCATAGCGCGCCGCTGCAATGCGGCAGGCCAGATCAAACACCGGTGAATAGTTTCCAGCCTCACCCGCATGGATCCATACCACCTCGCCCTCGGGGCGGTTCGACACCGGCTGGAAAGGCACCAATTCGGCGCGTTTCGCCCATGCGCTATAGGCCGATAAACCCAGTGACTTTGCCACGAAAAACTATCCCAAGGCTTCGGTTTCCGAGGCCGCAATCTCTTCATCCCGCAACCGGTGCAGATGGGCGATAAAGTAACGCATATGGGCGTTATCCACGGTGCGCTGCGCTTCGGATTTCCATGCATTATAGGCGGTTTCATAGTCCGGAAAAATCCCGACAACATGAAGGTCTTCGACGTTTTTGAAAGCATTCTTGGTGGGGTCCACCAGTTCGCCACCAAAGACAAGGTGCAGGCGCTGCGTCATGAAACGTTCCTTTGGTCAAATGTTTTGGCGACCGTTACCCATCTCGACTTCACCGTCAAGCAATGGGTGGCGGGGCCATTGCGCCAAGTATTTCGGCATGCAGGGCCGCCCCCCCGGTAACGACACCGTTTAAGGTGGGGTGCGGATTGTTAAACATCAGCGGCTCGCCGGTTTTGTCTGTGCACAGACCGCCTGCCTCGGATACGATCAAAGCCCCGGCGGCAATGTCCCATTCCCAGCTGGGTCGAAACGTCAGCATGGCATCAAAAACACCCTGCGCCACCAATCCAAGACGGTAAGCCAGTGAGGGCCGGTGCGATCTGGTAAAGGCAGGCGCCCCGTTCCGCCACAGATCCGGATCCATATTGGCCTTGGTGGCCAAAACGTCGGCACCTTGCAGATCAGCATTATGCGACACAGCGATCAAATCGCCATTTAAATACGCACCCCCGCCCAAACCGGCCGAATAGAGCCGGTTGCGCATCGGCAGATAAATGGCGGCTGCAGTGATTTTACCTTTGTGGGCGACAGCGACCGAATGTGCCCAGGTTTTCGACCCTTCGACAAAGCTGCGGGTGCCGTCGATCGGATCAACGATAAACACGGTGTCCTGGGTTAGCCGGGCCGCATTGTCC
>JBAUHN010000098.1:0-1867 GCA_049680295.1 Sulfitobacter sp. | reverse complement strand
TCTTGCATGGCTGCACGATTGGCGACAATTCACTGATCGGCATGGGGGCTGTGATCCTAAACAATGCAAAGATTGGCAAAAACTGCCTGATCGGGGCAGGGGCGCTGATCACCGAAGGCAAGGTGATCCCGGACGGATCGCTGGTGATGGGTGTGCCGGGCAAAGTGGTGCGGCAGCTGGACGACACGGCGATCGCATCGCTGACGACAAGCGCGCAACGCTACCAGGACAACATGCGTCGTTTTCGAAATGACCTGACTGAAATCTGAGGGTACCGATGAAAAATGAAAAAGGATCCCTGATCCGACCTGACGCGTTGCCCGCAAGTGCCAGCCGCCCGGTTGTCACGCCGCTGTCACCGTCGGTTGTCTATGCCAGCGACACACCCGATATGCTGGATGCGCAGTATGATGGTGATCTAAAGGGCTATACCTACGCCCGCGAAGGTCAGCCCAACGCCGATGTTGTCGGCGCCCGGATCGACCGGATGGAAGGCGCGCCCTTTCCCGGTGTGGTGACCTCCAGCGGGATGGCGGCGGTGTCTGCGGTGCTGTTGGGGTTGCTGAAAGCGGGCGATCATGTGGTGGGTGGCAATCAGCTCTATGGCCGGTCATTGCGGATGATGGCCGAGGATTTGCCCCGTCTGGGGATCGCCACAACACTGGCGGACCCGTGCGATATCGATGCCATTCGAACGGCGTTGCGCCCTGAGACACGGCTAATTCTGGTCGAGGCCGTATCAAACCCGACATTGCGCGTGGCCGACATCAAAGGGCTGGTCCGCCTGGCCCGCGAAAAGGGCGTTCTGCTGGCGGTCGACAACACTTTCACCACACCGCGCGCGCTGCAACCTTTTGCCGAGGGCGCCGACATTGTGATCCATTCGATCACCAAATTGCTGGCGGGACATTCGGATGTTCTGCTGGGCTATGTGGCGGCGCGCGACAAGGCATTGAACGACCGGCTGCGGGTGTTTTCGGTGACCGCCGGGATGGCGCCCAGCCCGTTTGACTGCTGGCTGGCCGAACGTGGAATGCTCAGCTTTGATCTGCGCTTTGACCGCGCGCAGGCAACGGCAGCAAGACTGGCGGACCATCTGGCCACCTTGAAAGGTGTGAAACGGGTGCTCTATCCGGCTCGCCGCGATCACCCGGATCATGACCGCGCTGACGATCTGCTAAAGGGTCGGTTTTGCAATATGGTCAGCTTTGAACTGGAGGGCACGCGGGCTGCGGCAAATGCGTTTACGCGTGCGGCGGACGGGATCAGTTTTGCGCCCACTCTGGGGGATGTCGGCACCACAATTTCGCATGCGGCTTCCTCGTCGCACCGGGCCTTGACGGAACAGGCCCGCGCCGACCTTGGCATGACCGAAGGCTTCTTTCGGGTGTCCGTAGGGTTAGAGGACGCAGACGCATTATGCGATATCTTTAGCCACGCCGTTGACGCTGCAATCAACAGCTGAACGTGCGATGGTAGGACTAAGGTAATGGCTGACTTGGATTTTTTCGAACTTCTGGCTGCCCTGCCATGGCCTGCGGTTATGATTGATGCCGACGGTCAGATAACCGCTGCCAACAGTGACGCCCAAGACGTCATTGGCAAAAACATCGTCGGGCGGAATTTTATGACGATGATACGCCAGCCTGCCTTGCTAGGGGCGATTGAAACAGCCCTGTCGGAAGGGACATCGCAAGAGGTGGCCTATCTGGTCAACAATGGCGGGCAGGGTGCGTCCTACCGGGTCACCGTTCGGATGTTGCGCGATCTGAATGCCGTGATGGTGTGTTTTATCGACCGGACCGAGATGGAACAAGCCGGTCAGATGCGCCGCGATTTTGTCGCCAACGTCAGCCATGAATTACGC
>JBAUHN010000097.1:0-19679 GCA_049680295.1 Sulfitobacter sp. | reverse complement strand
GCATTTCACTCATCCGCCCTCAAATTGCAGCGCGACCGCGCCGACATAGAGGACCAGAATGGCTGCACTCTCAGAACCGATGCCACCGGGACCCTGGCGTTGCCGGATAATTAATCCGAGAAGCAGGACGCTTGTCATCGCCAAGCCAATGCCGACCCAAAGCAGGTCCGCAGTGCCCACGGCATGATAGAGCGATCCTGGGCGGTAGGCGATGTCAGCCGCTGACAGGAAGAGTACATCGAAGGCGTTACCACCGATGATGCCGCCAACAGCCAATTGAAGCGCACCACGCCGCACAGCAGCAAGTGTCGTGACCAATTCCGGCAATGACGTCGCCACGGCGGTCATCATCGCACCGACAATGGTTTCGCTCAAACCGCTCCGGTCTGCGATAGCACCCGCCGCCTTTGAGATGACCCAGCCCGAGATGCCCAGAACGAGAGCAAGCGCTGTGAACCGGACAACAAGGGTGCGTGTCGAAACGGCGTCCGAAACGTCGCTGGACGGCTTGTCCTGACGTGTTTCAGGCGTGCGGACCGGATGCCACATGGGCTCCTCCCGGAGCTTAGCGCTCGCCCGAAGGCCGAGAACGTAGATGATGGGCAACAAGATCGATACCGGGTGCATACCAAGGACGGCAATCTCAGGGCCTGTTGCGGCGACAATGGCCAAGCTCAGCAGCAGTGTCAGCAAAGCCGTCTGTAGAACGTTCGCGAGTTCGGCCGATGCGTGTTCGAGGTTCGCACGCCGAAACACCATGTCGGCAATCGACAGAAATGCCGTCTGTGCAGCAATCCCACCAACACTGTTGGCAAAGGCCAGCGACGCGCGCCCATCGAGAGCGGCCGTGACCGAAACGACGGAACCCGACAGGGACGTCGCCATGCCGAGAAGCATACCGCCGACCATCGCTTCGCCCAGCCGTGTCTTGTCAGCCAGGCGATCAGCATCACCGGTGATAAACACACCGGCACCCGCGATGACCAAGGCCGCCGCGCCGAATATTGCGAGCACGCATATAAGCCCAAGATCGGTCAATTTTCAGTCTTACCTCTAGAAATGGCCTTGTTTCTGGCGGCTCGGCTTCCAAAATTCCGATTATCCGTCAGATTGCGTCTCGGGCACCCGTGAATCCGTTTCCGCTGGCGTGACGCCTTCCAGATCGCGATCTTCGTCAATCGTTACCCCGAGGCTGATCGCGGCAATGATCGCCACAGCAACAGCGGCGACAATTCCAACGAGTACGGGGCCGTGTTGTCGCTTTTGTTTTTTGACATTGGTTTCGGGAGCAGACATCTTTGCCTCCATTGTTTCGAGTGTTTGCATGAGTTGAGAGTCATCGACCGCGCACCGCGCAATTGTTCGACGGCACCGTGCGGGCATCGCGCCATCGAGGTCAATCAAATACCGTACCTGGTATTTGATTGGGCTCTGCGCTGTTGAACATCGAAAGTCGCGCCGTCGGGACTTAGCTCAAGGACTGATCTTTAAGTGCGGCTTGCGGGCGGGCAAAGCCCGCCCACATCTGTCTTTGGACGTCACGCGAAGCGGGCCGCTGCGGTCTCAAAAGACTTTTCAAGCTGAGTCCACGCCCGTTCGGCACCTTTGCGAACGTCACCCCAAGCTGCTTCGCCAGTGGCTTGCAACTCTTGGAGCCGCTTTTGAGCCTCATTGCGGGCGTTGCGCATGTCATCCAACTGTTTCTGGATCTCCAGTCGCGCGTCGGCTTCGGCGCGCTCCATGCGTGCTTCGGCCTCGGCGATCTGCGCGTCCCACTTGTCGAGACGTGCTTTACCCTTTGCGGTGAAATCGTGTTGCGTAGTCATAGTATCTCTCCTTGTGTTTGCATCGTGTTTTTGTGGGAACGATCGGCTTAGGTCGAGGCGATCGCACGTAGCATCCAGATGGCCTCCTCGTGGTCAGCCATGCGTGCGTTCATCAAATCTTCGGTTGCTCCGTCGCCGTGTTCAGCGGCGATTGCGGCCGTTTCCAGCAGACGTCGGACAAGCGTCTCGTTGTCCGAGGCAAGCTGCTCAACCATACCTTGCGCATTGCGTGCGGTATCTTCCTCACTCAACTGTGCGTGGCTTATCATGTCTGCCATCGAGAATGGCGCGATATGGCCCAAGGCGCGGATGCGTTCAGCGAGTTTGTCGACCGCAGCAAAGAGCGCAGCGTACTGCCGCTCCGTTAGCTCGTGTATCGGTTGGAACAGGGGTCCAATCACATTCCAGTGGTATCCTTGGGTCTTATAAAGGAGAACCAGACTGTCACCCAGGGCGCCCATCAGGGCACTGGCAACGGCCTGATCGCCCGAAATTCCCGTTTCGGGAGTTTCGGGGTGCGGTTCCATCTTCAAAGCATGTTGTGTCATTCGTTCCTCCTTTCACATCACGCAACTTAGGCCTAAATGATAATTTTTTCCAGTATTTTCATATGGTTATGATAAGTATGCTGCGCTCCATGAGGAAAAGGTGACAGGCATGCAATCACCCGCCCTTGAGCAAGGTACCGCGCAGAATTAGCAACCATAGGTTCCACATTTTGATGAAGTGGAGTAAGTTACGGCTCAGTGAGGACAAGATGCCAAAAGAAAACAAGCCACCAAAACGTACTGAAAAACTGCAGTTGATGCTTGGGCTCGACGAGCTCAAGGCTATAGACGATTGGCGGTTCGAAAACCGGCTTCCCTCGAGAGCCGCGGCAATCCGTGAGCTCATCCGACGTGGCTTGCTGGTCTCTGACGATTTTGAAGATCCACCGGTAGATGCAACATCGGGCGAGTTTCGTGTGACGGATGACTAACTGGGCCCGCTTTTCCCGGGCCGATTGGCATGGGTCTGATACCGGGCCCCAAGAATATATTGCCACTCAGCAAATGCACAAGGCGACCACGGACCAAGAACTTTTCAATCGCAGATGCATCTAAGGGCATTCTGCAATGACAAGCGATCAGGATAAGTGTTTATTACCAATAAACTACGTTATGGTCCAAGTGCAATCCGAGTATGGTGTTGCGCGGGTTGTTTCGCGCTAACGGCATGGTCATATCGGGGGCGTCGGGCGCAGGGTTCGACGGCTGAAAACAGGAGAAAACCATGTTTGGTATGAACAGCCTGCATAAACGAATGCAGTACCACCGCACGGTTCGCGAACTGAAGAATTTGCCGGTGGGTACGGCGCTTGATCTGGACATCTATCCAGGCGACGCGAAGAAAATCGCGCATCGCGCCGTCCATGGGCACTAGCCCGGACTCCGGAAGCGAACCGGACAATCGAGTTGAAGACACATGAGCGGGCGGTCCAATATGGGGTCGCCCGTTTGCTTTTCCGGGGAACCGACGTCGATGTTTCGCCCCAAGAAGCCGACGGGAAACTAACGTGCGCTCAAGAATTGGATCGAATCGCCATTGCCACCATTTGCGGACCCTTGAAACAACTGCCAGGAATGGCTCAAACGAACCCACTTTCACTGATACTGCAAATGGTCCGAATGAGCGGTCAATTGGACGCTCTGGCAATTTCGTTACATTTCCAGATCCGGGATATCGCGAAAACAGTCCAGTGCTTCGGGGTTGGACAGTGAGTCAGTGTTCTTGACCGACCGTCCATGCACCACATCACGCACAGCCAATTCGCTGATTTTGCCACTTTTAGTGATGGGAATGTCTGAAACGCTCAGTATCAGGGCAGGGACGTGCCGAGGAGATGAGCCTTGACGGATCGCGGTCTTAAGCCGCTTGATCAGGTCTTCTGTCAGCTTGTTGCCCGTCGCCATTTTGGTGAACAAGACAACCCGAACGTCGTCCGCAAAGTTCTGGCCGATGACCACGGAGGCGTGAATTTCGCTGAACTTTTCAACCTCAGCGTATATCTCGGCTGTGCCGATGCGGACGCCGCCAGGGTTCAGGGTGGCATCAGATCGTCCATGAATTATTGTTCCACCGGAGTTTGTTCGTTCGGCAAAATCACCCTGGCACCAGATGCCCGGAAACCGTTCGTAATAGGCGGCGTGATAGCGCACACCACCATCATCACCCCAGAACTTCAAGGGCATTGAGGGGAAAGGCGCTGTGCATACCAGCTCGCCCTTTTCGCCCGCGGAGGCCGGTGTTCCGTCATCGCGCCAGACATCGACTGCCAGGCCAAACCCGGGACTTTGTATTTCTCCCCGGTGGACAGGCAGCGTGGGATCGCCCGTCACGAAACATGACACGATATCGGTGCCGCCGGAAATTGACGCAAGATGCAAATCCTTTTTGATTGCATCATATACATAGTCAAAGCTGTCCCCCAGCAACGGCGAGCCTGTGGACATCATTGCGCGCAACTCGGCGAGATCATGCGTTGGGTGAGGTCTAAAATCAACCTTGCGCAGACTGTCGATGTATTTGGCCGAGGTGCCGAAGTGGGTCATTTTCTCATCGCTGGCATAGTCAAAAAGAACTTCTGGTCCGGGATGAAAAGGGGAGCCATCGTAAAGCATGATTGTTGCGCCCCGCGCCAGTCCCGAGATCAGCCAATTCCACATCATCCAGCCAAGGGTCGTGAAATAGAACAGCCGGTCGCCCGGATGAACATCGGCGTGCAACGCATGTTCCTTGAGGTGCTGAAGAAGAACACCGCCCGCACGATGCACGATACATTTGGGGGCACCTGTGGTTCCGGACGAAAACAGGATGTAGAGTGGATGATCGAATGGCAGCCGCTCGAATGTGAGGTCATGAGCGGCAACTGCAGATTCAAAGGCTGCAAAAGTGGTTCCGTTGTGGATACTGTCAGCCGTTTCCTGTGCGTGGCCCAGATAATCAATGACAACCGTTTGACTAACCGTCGGCAGTTGTTGAGAGATCGCGCCCAGTTTTTGCGTGATATCGAAGGGTTTTCCCGCGTACCAGTACCCATCGGTTGCAAAGATCACCTTGGGTTCGATCTGGCCAAACCGATCAAGCACCGCGCGGGCACCAAAATCGGGCGAGGCAGAACACCAGACGGCCCCGAGGGAGGCCGTGGCAAGCATCGCCGCCACGGCCTCTGGGCGGTTTGGGAGAAGCCCCGCCACTCGGTCGCCCACACCTACACCGGCCTGAGCGAGCGCCTGTTGAAGCCTTGAGACATGGGTTTCCAGATCGCCCCATGTCCAACTCAGGCGTGATTTGTCCTCGCCCCGGAACAGCAACGCAGTGCCGCTTGCATCAGTGCGGTTGCCTATTCGCAGGACGTTTTCGGCGAAATTCAGCTGCGCATTCGGAAAAAAACGGGTCGAGAACATGTCCTCGCCGGTCATGAAGGGACGTGCACCTTTATCACCGATGACGCCCATGTCGTCCCAAAGCGTGCTCCAGAATTCTTCCGGGTTGTCGAGTGCAGTTGCTGCCAGGTCATTGCTGTCCGAGATCGTTTGCCCAATCCGTGCACCAAAGACGTTTCCGAAACGGGTAATTTCCGACGCGGCTATGCGATCATTCGAGGGTGTCCAGATTGGCGGAGGGGTCACGGTGTAACCTCTTCCCGCGCACCAAGCACCTGGCCGGTACAGTCGCCAAAGCCGATGCGATAACCGTCACCCTGTGCGTGGCCGCGCAGAGTTAGCCTGTCGCCGTCTTCGATGAAGGTGCGGGTCTCTCCTCCCTCCAGCGTCAGAGGTTCTTTTCCACCCCAGGACAATTCCAGCAGAGACCCCCGGTTTTCCTTTTTCGGGCCGGAGATGGTGCCCGACCCCAACAGATCGCCGACGCGCATCGGGCAACCACAGGACGTATGATGCGCAAGTTGCTGTGGCGCGGAGTAGTACATCTCGCGATAGTTGGTGCGCGCGATGACTGTCTCGGTGCCGCCTGTTGGCGTCATTCCAACTTGAAGGTCAATATCATAGAGCATGGGTGCGGGTTCGCTAAGATAGGGCAGCAGCTCGACCTCACGCTCCGGTGTCGAGGTTCGAAACGATTCCAATGCGGCGGCGGTGACGATCCAGGGGCTGATCGTCGTGGCCGTCGCCTTGGACTGGAACGGCCCCAGCGGCTGGTATTCCCAGGCCTGAATGTCGCGCGCCGACCAGTCGTTGAGCAGCACATAGCCGAAAATGCTGTCATAGGCCTCACTGACACTGATCGGGCCTTCAGTAGGCTGACCGACGATGGCACCCATCTCTAGCTCGATGTCAAACCTCTGGCACGGGCCAAAACGCGGAGCAGCGTCGTTAGGGCCCTTCAATTGCCCATGCGGCCGCATGACGGGCGTACCTGAGACGATCACCGACGACGCGCGCCCGTTGTACCCGATCGGGATATGCAGCCAGTTTGGCGGAAGGGCGTTGTCGGCGCCTCTGAACATCGTGCCGACATTTGTCGCGTGGTGACGGCTGGCATAGAAATCGGTGTATTCGGTGACGCTGAACGGCATGTGCAATCGCGCCTGAGATTGCGAGACCAAATAGGGTATGAGTTGCGCTTCGGCGTCATTGCCCTCCGAAAGAAGGTCGGTCAAATCGCTGCGCAATCGCTCCCAGTGGGTTCGGCCAAGTGCCATGAAAGCGTTCCAGCTGCCGGTCCCCAGAGTGCCACCGAAACGGATGACGCCGTCAGCCTCAAGAGCTGCCAGATCGAGAATTTGGTCGCCGATAGCCACGCCACAGCGCGGTTCATTGCTTTTTGCGGAGAAAACGCCATAGGGCAAGTTGTTCAACGGAAAATCACAGTCTTGGGCATTGGCGCTCTCGACCCATGACCGGGCAAGGTGTGTCATCTGGTTTCTCCTTCAATTGGCATCGGGCTGGTTCTCGGGTCTTGCAGCATCAAACGCTGGCAACATCATGCAGTGCGTCTCGATGGTAGTCAGGATGCGATATGGCGTCAGGTCCATGCCCCATCTGCGGGCGTTATATAATTGGGGGACCAAGCAGATATCGGCGTATCCGGGCACGTCGCCGAATGCGAAATAGGTGTCTGGGCGGCACAATTTCTGAAAGGCCAGAAATCCACGCTCCATCCAATGGCACATCCACTTGATGCCACCCTGGTCGTCGGTTCGGAAATCGGACTTGAGATGATTGACCACGCCGACATTCTGGATCGGATGGGTGTCGACCGCGATTGTCATCCCGGCAGCTAAGGCCTTGGCACGGAGTATGGAGTCGGAGGGTAGAAGTGGGGGCGTGGGATACTCTCGGTCGATCCAGTCAAGGATCGCCAAGGATTGAGTCAAGGCGGTACAATTGTCCAAAGATAATGCAGGCACCAGGCCCAACGGGTTCAAGGATAGATACTCCTCGGATCTGTGTTCACCTTTCAAGAGATTGACGGGCACGGTCTCGTAGTCGATGCCTTTCAATTCCAGGGCAATCCGCAAGCGGTAGGCCGCACCGGACCGCCAGTAGCTGTAGAGCTTCATTTCTTGCCCGGCGTGCCGTCGAATTTCTTTTCCAACGAGGTCCAGCAGTCAATGTAGTCGTCCTGAAGCGGGGCTTCCTTGCCTGCAAACTCGGTCAAATGCTGCGGAAAGCGGGTCTCGAACATGAACGACATGGTGTTGTCGAGCTTCTCAGGCTTGAGGTCAGCATTGGATGCGCCTTCGAAGGCATTCTTGTCCGGACCATGCGGGATCATCATATTGTGCAGGCTGACGCCGCCGGGGACAAAACCCTGCGGCTTGGCGTCGTACTGGCCGTAAATATTGCCCATCAGTTCGGACATGATGTTTTTATGATACCACGGCGGGCGGAATGTGTCTTCCATGGTCATCCAGCGTTCGCGGAACAACACAAAGTCGATATTGGCGGTGCCCGGCTGACCGGACGGGGCCGTCAGGACGGTGAAAATGGATGGGTCCGGGTGGTCAAACAGGATCGCGCCAATCGGGCAGTAGGTGCGCAGATCGTATTTCACCGGTGCGTAATTGCCGTGCCAGGCCACAACGTCCAGAGGTGAATGGCCGATCTTTGTCTCGTGAAACTGGCCGCACCATTTGATGGTGACGGTGGAGGGTGCATCGCGATCCTCAAAAGCCGCTACCGGCGTTTTGAAATCCCGCCGGTTGGCCATGCAGTTGGCGCCAATGGGCCCGCGGCCCGGCAATTCGAATTTCTGGCCGTAGTTTTCGCAGACAAATCCACGGGCGGGGCCGTCCAGCACTTCGACCCGATAGAGCAGGCCGCGCGGGATGATTGCAATTTCCTTTGGCTCTAGATCGATGATGCCAAGCTCTGTTGCAAACCGCAGCCGGCCTTCCTGCGGCACGATCAGCAACTCACTGTCCGCAGAGAAGAAATACGCGTCTTTCATGCTCTCGGTGACCAGATAGACATGGGTTGCCATGCCGACCTGCGTGTTGACATCACCTGCGGTGGTCATGGTGCGCATACCGGTCAGCCAGGTCAGCGCCGCATCGGAATGCGGCACCGGATCCCAGCGGTATTGGCCAAGCGAGGTGACATCCTCGACAACATTGGGCGCACTTTTCCAGTAGGGCAGGTCAATCTTTTCATAGCGATGGCTGTGCTTGACCGAAGGGCGGATGCGGTAGCACCATGTCCGTTCATTCTGATGGCTGGGCGCCGTGAAAGCCGTGCCCGACAACTGTTCGCCATAAAGCCCGTAGTTGCACTTCTGCGGCGAGTTCATGCCCTGCGGCAGGGCACCGGGCAGCGCCTCGGTCTCAAAGTCATTGCCGAATCCCGGCATATAGCCCGATGTGACCATCGCGCCATCTGCCTGAGTGAGCTCTGATCTGTCTGCGACATTCATATCCATCTCCACTTCTGTGCAATCTTGACAGGGCTCCTTGCGGAACTCAGTGCTTCTTCAGCTCTTTGGCATGTAGCCAGTCGGCGTGTTTCGGCGCCTTTTTGGTCCGCGACCACTCCTCAAGCATGTCCCATTTCACCTCGTCCATCCGTGCGAGCATCGCCTCTTCTTCCGGGTCAGGGCAGGCCAGTTCAATCCGGTGACCGGACGGGTCGAAGAAGTAGATGGAATGGAAGATCGAATGGTCGGTGACGCCGAGGACCTCTACTCCGCTGGTTTCGAGATGCTCCTTGAACTCGATCAATGTTTCGCGGTCCTTGACCTTGAAAGCGATGTGCTGAACCCATTCAGGCGTATTGGGGTCACGCCCCATTTCCGGCTTGGTGGGCAATTCAAAGAAGGCCAGAACATTGCCCTGCCCGGCATCCAGAAACAAATGCATGTAAGGGTCAGGTTCATGTGTTGAGGGAACGTGATCTTCGGCAATGGCCAAGATGAAATCCATGTTCAGCATCTTGCCGTACCACTCGACCGTTTCCTTGGCGTCTTTGCAGCGGTAGGCAACGTGGTGAATTTGTTCGATTTTCATGGGTGACCTCCTTTGGTCAGCTGTCTGTTGCCAGTGTAAGCGCCTGGTCCAGAACTTCGGTGTCGCCGATATGGTTGCTGAGGATCAGCACCAGACGGGCATTGATCGCATCGCTCTCGTCTTTCGATTTGCCGTCGTGGACGGCCAGAAGCCGGGCATAGAAATCGTCGGGACTGGCGATGTTCGGGTTGGTATTCAGCGTGCTCATGGCGATGTCTCCTCAGGCGCGTCTTGTCGCAATGTTCAAGGCATCGCGCACTGCTGCTTCGTCAAAACGGTTCCAGCGGGCCGCGACATGCTGGTCCGGGCGGATAAGGTAAACGGCGGTGCCTGCGCTGCCCAGATAGCGGTCGGCCAGCTCGGGATTGCCATTGGCGGACAGGGCGACGCAGGATACTGTGATGCCTTTGACATCGATGGTCTCCGGCGCTTCGGTATCAATCGTGAGCAGCTTGAAGGTTCCGCCAAGCAGTTCCAACAGCCATTCGCCGTCAAGCGGTGCATCGACCATCGGCGCGCCGACACGGGTTTGGGCAGGGCCGCCTGCAAGTTTATCCGGCCCGTTCAATGGACCGCCGTCGTAGACGCAGGGAACTGACAACCGACCGGAATTCACCAGTGGCCGGGCGAATTTGGACTTGCCGGCAAGTGTCAGAACCGCATCGCGGAATATCTTGCTGATCTCGGATTTTGGGGTGATGAAATCCGTGGATCGGGTGGAGTTCAAAATGTTCTCGTCGGCACCATATATCCGTTCGCCTGAATAGGTATCCAGCAGGCTCTCGGGAGCCTTGCCCTGAACCACAAGACCCAATTTCCAACCGAGATTGTCGGTATCCTGCATGCCGGAATTGGCCCCGCGCGCACCAAATGGCGAGACCTGGTGCGCTGCGTCCCCGGCGAAGAAAGTCCGGCCATGGCGGAAATCATCCATGCGTTTGCACTGGAATGTGTAGATTGACGACCAGACCATTTCGTAGTCCACGTCGCCAAGGAACGCATCGAGCCTGCGGCGGATGTTTTCCTCCTTCATCTCTTCCTTGCGGTCCACGTCCCATCCGATCTGAAAATCGACACGCCAGACATCGTCGGGCTGTCGATGCAGAAGGGTGGACGCCCCTTCGCCGTGGGAGGGTTCGAACCAGAACCAGCGTTCAGTCGGAAACTCCAGATCGCCTTTCATCTTGATGTCGGCGATGAGAAAGCTGTCTTGAAACACCTTGCCGGTGAAATCCAGCCCCAGCATACCGCGCAAGGGAGAACTGGCACCATCACAGGCCACGACCCAATCCGCTTCCAGCTTGTAGGGGCCATCAGGTGTCATCACGTCCAAAATGACGTGGTCTCCCTTGTCCTCGACCGCATCGACACGATTCTTGCCACGAATCTCGATGGGCGCGCCTGCGGCCTGCAGCGCGCGTAGGCGCTCGACCATGAACTGTTCGAAATAGGGCTGCTGGAGGTTGATGAAGGCCGGGTATTTGTGCCCGGCTTCCGGCAGCAGGTTAAACTCGAACACCTTTGCGTCCTTGTGAAAGACCTTGCCCAGATTCCAGACTACGCCTTTGTCCAGCATCGGCTCTCCGCAGCCGTAGCGGTCCGCGACCTCAAGGCAGCGTTTGGCAAAACAAATGGCCCGGCTGCCCATGCCAATGCCTTCGTGATCGTCCAGCACAAGAACGGGCACGCCCTGCTGGCCCAGATCAAGCGCGGTCGCCACCCCAATGGGGCCGCCACCGACTACGACGACCGGATGCCGCACTGGGCTGTCGGCGTCTTGATCGGGCGATTTTTCATATGGATACAGCTTGTAGGCCAATTGATAGCGGTCTTGCAGCACGTTTATTTTCTCCCCATTTCCCGGTGGCTTCAGCCTTGCAGTTGTTCCCACATCTGCAGATCGCGCTCGGCCGTCCAAATGCGCGGTGTGTCGATGCCGCGTGCTTCGTCATAGGCGCGGGCCACGTTGAACGGCAGGCAGTGTTCGTAAATCGCGTAATCCTTGAACTTTGGATCGCAGGCATCGCGCACCGCATCCCAGGCGTCTTTCAAACTGCCGCCCTTCGCGGCGACCTGCCTGGCCGGAAGATAGGTGCTGTCGACAAAATCGCGCGTTGCGGCAAGTGCTGCATCCACCATATCGCGCCCGATTAGGGCGTCGCCGCGCCCCGGTGCGATGGATTGCGGATCATAGGCCTTCACGGCATCAAGCGTGCCGCCCCAGTCCTCAAAATGTCCGTCGCCGCAATAGCAGGCCGAATGGTATTCGACGATGTCACCGGTAAACATGGTCTGGGCGTCGGGCACCCATATCACGCTGTCGCCAGCGGTGTGGGCACGACCAATCTGCTTGATCTCGACCTTGCGCTTGCCAAGGTAGACGGTCATGGAATCACTGAATGTCGTTGTGGGCCAGGTCAGACCGGGAATGCTCTCATGGCCTTCGAACAGGCGCGGAAAACGTTGGAATTCGCTGTCCCAGTCTTCTTGTCCGCGCTCTACAACCATGGCGCGGGCGGTGTCGGACATGATGATCTGGTCGGCGCCAAAGGCTGAGGCCCCGAGCACCCGAACCGCATGGTAGTGGGTCAGTACGACATGGCTGATTGGCTTGTCGGTCACTTCGCGGACCTTTTCGATGACCTTGTTTGCAAGGCGCGGGGTCGCCTGCGCCTCAACGATCATCACGCTGTCATCGCCGATGATGACGCCGGAATTCGGATCGCCCTCAGCGGTGAAAGCATAGAGGCCTTCGCCAATTTCGGTAAAGCTGATCGCTTTCTCGGACATGTCCCCTTGCGATGCGAATCCTTTGGCCATCAAGCCCTCCGTTTTGGTGATGTAATGAATCGTTGGCGATTCGTTGCAGTTGCAATAACTTTATCGTTGCAGTCGCAACGAAAGTCAATATCATTCCATATGCAACGATTTTGGAGATCAACGGTGCCTACAAAACCCTTCCACTTGTCGGCATTTCTGCCGTACCGGATGGCCGTCCTGTCTGAACGTGTCAGTCGACGTCTGTCGGTGGAGTATGAAAAGACGCACGGTCTTTCCGTTGCAGAGTGGCGTGTGCTTGTGCATTTGGCCCGCTGCGGAACGGTCTCTGTCCGCGAAATCCACAATTGCGTGAATCTGGAAAAATCCCGTGTCAGTCGTGCCGTCACCCGAATGGAGGCAACCGGTATGCTGCAAAAACTGCCGGGTGCTGTGGATGGCAGGTTGGTGGAAATATCCCTGAGTGATGCAGGGCAGAATGCCCTGAAAGATATCCTGCCAACCGCAACTGCGGTGGAGGCGACGCTGCGATCATCGGTGCCAGCGGAAGACATGGCGACGTTCTGCCGCGTTATGGAAAAAATGCACGCAACACTCGATGCGGACCCTGACGCGAGACCCCGTTCGACGATGGATGTCGAGGGACTGGAAGACTGACGCAGGAAAAATCTGACGCGCCCCGCCCTGTGATGTTGGCAAGTGATATGAGTGTTCTCATAAGCCATCAAGAAATGTCCTCAGGGCCGATGGCCAGCGCGTTCAGGATTGTGTCGACATTGGCTTCGCTCACGACCAGCGGTGGTGACAAGATGATGTTGTTGCCAAAAACGCGAAGCATCACACCGGCCTCGTAAGCCCCTTGGTGAATGCGCCTGATCAATTTCTTTTCGAGTGGTGTTTTGGCCTTGCGATTCGAAATCGGTTCGGCGTCGCAAATCAAACTGCGCCCGCCGCTTACATCCCCGATCGTCTCAAACCTGTCCATGAGCGCTTGAACGCCCGCGAACAGCTGCTTGCCCCTTGCGGCGGCGTTGTCCTTGATCTGCAATCGCTCAGCCTCTTTTGGGCGCACGATGGCAGCGGCAGCGCCGACGGGGCGGCCGGAGAGGGTGTACCTTGAGCCAATAAATCCGCCGCCGGTGCCATCCTGCTCGAAAACGTCTGCGAAAGCGTCAGGCACCATGACTGCCCCGAACGGAAAATACCCGTTGGTTATGGCCATTGCGGCACACTGCATGTCTGGCTGCACACGCCAGTGTCGCGAGCCGGTCCAGTTGTGCCGCAAAGGCGGCCTTCACCGGCGCGCAGGAGTGGCCGAGGTTAACATTCCACAACCCGCCGACGGCATCGACCATCCGATGAATGTCAGTTTCCGTGATCTCCACACCGTCGGCTTCGACGATTGTGTGCGGCGGGTTGATCAGACTGTCGGCCGGGTGCGTCGTGGGGTGCCAAAGACGGCGGGCGTTGTTTTCCTTCAGGAAATTAGAACGATTCATGCGTCGGCTCCGTTGCGAAGAAGGAGGGATAGCGCCTGCTCAAAGCTCGCACCGGGGCGCGTTACGTCGAAATGCACTGTCGACATACCTGCATCGGCCCCTCCACGAATGTTCTTTTTCTGGTCATCGACGAATACGCAGTTGCCCGCCTCAATATTCAGCCCGTCGGTGACAAAGGCGAAGGCCCGTGGGTCGGGTTTGAGGATACCGGTATAGGTTGCATCCACGATCAGGTCGAAATCACCAAGAAATGGCAGCCTTTCGCGAAAGTCCTTGCCGTAGAACAGATCCAACTCGTTGGATAAAACAGCCAGCTTGCATCCAGCTGATTGCGCCTGCGCGATAGCGTTCAGGGCTTCCGGTCGAATAACGGCTGCCGGATCAGCGCCCCGAACGCGGCCAACAAACTGAGGGAATTCCGTCCAGACTTCACCGATCAATGCGCCGGTTTCGCGCATTCGTAACGCCCAATAGTCACGTTCGGTCATGTCCCCGGTCTGCATCGCGCGCCAGGCCTCGTCGTTCTCCGGTTCGAAAGGGCCGCGCCAGGTCAGGGTGCCGGGCTCAAGCCCAAGAGCGGCTTCGGATAAATCATGCGTCTCAAAAAGAGTCTTGGAGATGACGCCGCCAAAATCGAGAACCAGCGCCCGGGTCATAGCTTGATCCACGCGGTCTTGAGGTCGAGATACTTGTCGAAGGCATGCAACGACTTGTCATGGCCATTTCCGGATTGCTTCACGCCTCCCAGGGGGACTGTGACGTCAGCGCCACCATAGGTATTCACATGGACGACCCCTGCCTTGATACGCCGAACCGTACGGTGTGCCCGTGACAGATTTGCGGTCCAGACCGCCGAAGAAAGACCGAAATCGGTGCCATTGGCGATGCTGACAGCTTCGTCTTCGGTGTCGAACGGAATGACCGCGAGAACCGGGCCAAAAACCTCTTCCTGCGCAAGACGGTCGCCCGGTTTCACACCGGTCACGATGGTTGGCGCCATGAAGTAACCGCCGGTTTCTTCCAGGATCCTGTGGCCTCCGGTGACAATTTCGCATCCCGCTGCGCGGGCGTCTTCGACGAATCCAAGGTTCTGCTCCAGTTGAGCCAAAGAATTCACGGCACCGGCAGTCGTCGCGGGGTCCAGCGGGTCGCCGACCTTTATGGAAGCCGCATGCGCTGCCAGTTTTTCAACAAAGGCGTCGTGAATGCTGCGTTCAACCAACAGGCGTGACCCTGCAATACATACTTGACCGGAATTGCGGAAGATCCCATTGGCCGAGATCTTGGCTGCCTCATCCAGATCCGGCGCGTCGGCAAAAACGATGTTGGGCGATTTGCCCCCAAGTTCCAGATACACGCGTTTGAGGTTGGTGCGCGCCGAAGCTTCCAGCAGGCGCCGACCTGTCGCCCCGGAACCGGTGAAGACAAGGACATCGACATCGGGTGACTCGGCAATTGCCGCACCTACGACAACGCCCTCACCGGTGACCACATTCAGCACGCCAGGGGGCATTCCAGCCTCAATCGCCAACTCAGCGATGCGCAGCAAGGTCAGTGATGCCGTTTCGGCGGGTTTCAACACGACCGTGCAACCGGCCGCCAAGGCGGGCCCCAGTTTCCAGGTCCCGATCATAAGCGGGAAGTTCCACGGGACAATGACACCCACGACACCGACCGGTTCGTGATGGACTAGTCCCAAGATGTCGGGCGCGGTCGGGGCGACCTCGCCGTAGACCTTATCAATCGCTTCCGCGTAGTAACGAATGGTATTGGCCGCCGACAATGGCTCGGCCTTGAATGCCATGCCAATTTCTGTGCCGTTGTTGCGCACGCCCAGAACAGCAATTTCAAGCGCGTTGACTTCGATCAACTCCGCCCATCTGAGCAGGATCTTCTTTCGTGCAGCAGGCGCGAGGCCCGACCAGCGCCCATCATCGAAGGCATTTCGGGCGGCAGAGATCGCAGCTTGCGCGTCATCGGTCGTGCCACACGGCATTGTGGTCAGACATTTTCCATCCAGCGGAGAAATGACTTTTAACGTCGCATTGTCCGACGCGCTTCGTCTTTCACCGTTGATGAGATGCGCCGCCGGAGCGACAGGCACCTGTCGGAGAGCGTTCAGTTTTGAGATATCCATGTTTGCTGGTTCAACTATGCCACCACTGTTTCATTTATTGTGGCAATTTGCTGGAGCGCTGTCAACTTGCCGTCAAATAGGCGGCAATACGGATCAATAATGGCATGCCAAAAGACACGTGTCATAGAATTTACCGTTGGAAAGGGTTTGATGGAATCAGCCTTCAGTCGAGGTCCGACTCGAACTGCGCAAGAGTGCGAGAAACAGCCTTGGCATAGGATTGCGGCATTTGGCCGCCCATTCCACTTGTCACTTCGCGCGCTGCAAGAAGCACCGCCGGGATGATCCGGAAGCGGAGGGGGTCGTCCATTCTGTGAGAGGGTGTGGCAACGGCAACCGCACCGCATGCGGTGGCTGTTCTGTCGAAGATCGGAGCGGCGATGCCATAGACGTCGATTTCGTTGGTTTGGTTGGACTCGGCAAACCCTTTTTGCTGCACCGTTTCCAGTATGGACTGAAGTTCGGACGGGTCCGTAACCGTGTGCTGGGTCTTTTTCTCAAGCTGTGAGGTAAGTACTCGGTCCCGGAACTGCCGGGATGACAAGGCGGTAGCTGCCAAGCCTGAGGCCGTGCTGTGCAAAAGCAGCACCTCGCCCGAAATCAATGAGACCCGACTGCCCCTTGCGCTTTCCCGAATTCCGATAGTCGCCAACGAGCGGCCTGAAATCAGCGAAGCGTGTGCAGTCTCACCGGTCCGTTTGGCCAGTTCTTCAAGTAAGGGCTGCACGACCGATGTCACCGGAAATGCAGTTTCCCGTACACGGGCAAGCCGCAGTACACCAGCGCCGAGCCGATACAGGCGCGAATCTGCCTGCTGTTCCACAAGCCCTGCATCCACCATGACATTCAGCATGCGATGGACCGTTGCCTTGTCGACGCCTGATCGGCGTGCAAGGTCCGACAAGCCGATTTCCGACTCTTTTTCGGAAAAAAAATCCAGTAAGGTCAGTGCTTTTGCAACGGTCGATGACATGAATGACTTCTCGGATATTTCAGCGCGAACAGCAAGTGTGGGTCTACATAGATTGACAGACTTGGCAAGCTTAGTTAATGTTAAACCAGCGTTGTAAATAATGAACCGATGGGAGATCGTCAATGCCAACCACAAAATCTATCCTCGCAGGAGCCCTTTTGACCGCTCTGGCAGCACCGGCCTTCGCCGAGTATCCTGACAGCCCCGTCAGCTTCATCGTACCGTTTCCTCCGGGAGACCTTGAAGATGTATTGACCCGAATGATTGCCGAGGACTTTGAGGATAAGTATGGGGTGGCTGCAGCCGTTGTGAACCGTCCCTCCGACGGCGGGCCCTTCCCGGGAGCAGCAACTGTTACCCGTTCGCCAGCAGATGGGTACACAATCGGATCTTTCGTTGTTGACGTGCCGGTTGTCGGCCCACAGGTCGGCGTTCCGGGTTTGAACCCTGACCCGTTTGATCCGCTGGGCATCTTCCTGACGTATCCTTTTGTGATCGCAGCAAGCGCGGACAAGCCCTATTCCACTATGGAAGAGCTGGCGGCGCACTCGAAAGAGGATCCTCAAGTCCTAGGGCATTTTGGGGCCTTCCTGCTGCCAACCCAGGCGACGTTGGCCGCCGCCAAGGAGATGGATTTTGCATGGGCGGCTGACGCCTCCTCGGACGCACTCGACTGTAATTCGCTGGCGTCGGGCGACTTTGATGTCATCAACACGAACATCCAGTTGATCCTGCCATGTCTCGATTCGGTGTCGATACTCGCCACGATCACTGAGTCACCGATTCCACAAGCGCCGGACGCGCCGACGCTGGCGTCGATCACACCCAGCCTGAACATTTCGCTGTGGAATGGTCTGTTCGTGCTCAAGGACACACCTGCTGACGTCCGCGAAAAGATTGTGGCTGTCGCAAAGGAAACCATGGCGTCCGAACGCGCGATTGCGCTGGCCGCGCAGACCGGGGCAATCATCTATTGGATGGATGCCGAAGAATCCGCTGCCCGTATTGCATCGGACATCGAGGTCTCAACGCGCATCAATGAAATGATCGCTGAGTAAAAAAGCGACCGGTCGTGCTGTGCGACCGGTCGCCCGAACCTGGTGCGACCGATAGATGCGCGCCTGTGTAAGAAACCACCTGACATCGTGAGGCTCCTATGAGCGACAAGCGCGACGACGAACTCCACATCTTTCCCGAAGGGCGCATGCCGGCCGAGCTTCTGTTCAGCATGTTGCTGCTGATCTTCGCGGGCCTGCTACTGGCCGCTGTCGGTTGGCAGACGACCTGGCTTCCCGGTAAAGGACTGGCTGCGCAGCCGCGGTTTTGGCCTACCCTGTCTTTGTGCGGCTTGATCCTTTTTGCTGTATTGCATCAGATATCTCGTAGCCGACTTCCCCGCACGCCCGGACGTTGGGCAGAGGCCTGGACCTGGATTCGGTCGCTCGAGTTCATCGGCTGGTACATGCTCTATGTCTCCGCAATTCCGATCATCGGTTACCTGTTGGCCACCGTTACTTTTTGCACGTTGCTATCCCTTCGTGTCGGCTATCGCGGCCGCACAGTTCTGATTGCAGCATTGTTCGGCCTGTTCGTCGTCCTGCTCTTCAAGAGCGCACTGAACGTGAAGATGCCAGGAGGCGAGATCTACCAACTTGCCCCCGACAGTCTCCGCTACATCCTTCTTCGCTATTTTTGAGGTCCCCATGGAACTGCTTCTATCCAGCATCGAAATCATTGCGCGGTGGGATGTCATTGCGGCACTCTTCATCGGCTCTATCGGCGGAGTGATCGTCGGCGGCATGCCGGGGGTTGGCGCGGCAGTTGCGATTGCCATCGTCCTGCCGGCGACCTTTGCACTCGAACCAATCGTGGGTTTGACTGCGCTCTTGGGGATTTACGGCTCGTCGATGTTTGGCGGCGCGATTCCGGCGATTCTGATGAATACGCCGGGCACGCCTGTCAACGCCCTGACCACTTACGACGGTTACCCGATGACGCAGCGCGGCGAGGCGCGACGTGCGCTGAGCCTGGCCTATTCGGCGTCCTTCTTCGGCGCAGTCTTCTCAATCGCGGCTCTCATGTTACTGGCGCCTGTCCTGGCTAAGGTCGCACCCATGTTCGGGGCCCGCGAAATCTTTCTCGCGGCGTTCTTTGGGCTGCTGCTGGTGGTCATCACCCATCGGGGTCAGGTGCTTCCCGCAGCGATGCTGGCCTGTTTCGGCATCTTCTTACAGACCATCGGGATCGAACCTTCGGCTTACACCCAACGCTATACCTTCGGGCTCGGGTGGCTCCAGTCTGGCATAGACCTGATCGTCGTGGTGCTGGGCCTTTTTGCCGTCAGTCAGGCACTGATCCTGTTTTCAGACAAGGACAAGAAACTTACGCTTCCGCATATCGAGAACGTTGGGCTGATCGAACAGGTCAAGGATCTCTGGATCTACAAACGGATTGCGGCGGTTGGATCGTCTTTCGGTGTGATCTGCGGAATGATCCCCGGCGTGGGCGAGTTCATGTCGCAGTTCATGTCCTATTCCTATGCACAGCGTACATCGAAAACACCCGAGAAGTTCGGCAAGGGCAATCCCGAAGGGATCGTCGCATCCGAGGCGGCCAACAATTCCGTCCCGGCGGCGGCAATGATTCCGCTCCTCGCGCTTGGAATCCCTGGCGAAGAACTGACGGCGATGATGCTGGCTGTATTCTACGTCCATAACGTCATTCCGGGTCCGCAGCTGTTCACCGGACAGATGGACTTTGTGCTGGCGCTCTACCTCTGCCTTTTGCTGCTCAACATCATTGTCGTTATCTTCCTGTTCTTTGCCACGGACACATTGATGAAGGCCATGCTGATCCCCAACAGGTTCCTTGGCGTGATGATCCTGACGTTCAGCCTGATCGGCGTCTATTCGCTGCGGAATTCGCTGACCGATGTGGCGATTGCTTCGGGTTTTGGCGTCTT
>JBAUHN010000096.1:0-6894 GCA_049680295.1 Sulfitobacter sp. | reverse complement strand
GCATCAGGTGTCGCTTGGTTGTCGGCCGACATATGCGGTTCAACCGGAATATTCCCAATACAATGAAATGGTTTTCCGTCGGCCGACGCAATCTTGATGTCCAACAGTTCCTCACCCGGCGATCCCGATACCATATCTGAATAAACAGCGCCCACGGAAAGCAAGACATCATACAATCCATAGAGAACGGATGCGGATGTTTCCGGTGCCGCGAGCAGCACAATCAGGGGTTTTTTGGTTTGGGCCATCACTTATCCTTGTCCAATTATGCACGGTACTGGCAGATTTGCCTTGGTCACTTGTCCAGTATGCCTTGTGCCTGACCATAATGCCACTCTGCCAAGCCGGTATGTTGCGATAATCTGCAAACAAGGTTGAAAAAGGGAAGCACAGGATGGATGACTTTAGAAACACGTTAGATACGCTGTCACTTGAATTTAGTGGCGAGATGATTGGCCCCGACGACGCGCGATTTGACGGTGCGCGGGGTGTTTGGAACGCGATGATAGATCGCCGTCCCGCGCTGATCGCTCAATGCAGAACTGCGCGCGACGTGCAGACCGCAGTCAAGCTCGCGGTTGCCCGTGACCTGCCCATTGCCATTCGTGGTGGCGGGCACAATGTTGCGGGTCATGCGGTCTGTGACGGGGGCGTCATGATCGACCTTTCGCTTATGCGCGGTGTCTCGGTTGACGCCTCTGCACGGGCGGCAAAGGTACAGGGCGGCGCGTTGTGGCGAGATGTCGATGCCGCGACGCAGGCGCATGGGCTGGCGACGCCGGGTGGTTTGATTTCCGATACTGGCGTTGCAGGCCTGACGCTTTCGGGAGGCATCGGTTGGCTGCGCGCGCAGCATGGATTGTCGATCGACAATCTGGTTGCTGCTGACGTGGTGACCGCCGACGGTGTGCTTGTCCACACAAGTGCAGACGAAAACCCCGAACTGCTTTGGGCCCTGCAAGGTGGCGGTGGCAACTTTGGTGTCGTGGTTCAGTTCGAATTCGCGCTGCACCCCATCGGTCCTGAGGTCATGTTCGCCGCTCCGATATACCTCGTCGAAGACGGCTCCGGGCCAATTCGGGCATGGCGCGACTTTCTTGCCAAGCATGGCGATAAAGTAGGATCGCTTTGCGAGTTTTCCACGGCCGGCGGCGAGGATTTCCCCGAGGAGCACTGGGGTAAGCGGGTTTTCACGCTAGCGTGTGTGTACAACGGTGACGCCGCGATAGGTGAAACGCTTCTTCAACCGCTTCGTGAGCTTGGCGAAATGTCGACAGATTTTTCCGGACGAATGGATTACTGCGACGTGCAACAACTCTTCGATACGCTCATGCCGGCCGGAGATTTTCGCTGTTACTGGAAAGCCCGCTATCTGACTGACCTGACCGATGAGATGATTGATCTGGCCATGGCCAACGCAATGGCTGCGCCTTCGGACAACTCGCTCTCATCGCTTTGGAACTTTGGTGGCGCGACCGCCAAGGTTGCTGCCGACGCTACCGCTTTTGGCGACCGGTCTATGGGATGGATGTATTCACTGGATGGCGTTTGGACCGATCCCGCTGACGACGCGGCAAACATGGCTTGGTCTCGTGAAGGCTGGGCCAATTCCGAGCGCTTTGGCCATCAGGGGCGCGCTTATCTTAACTTTGCGGGGCATGGCGAAGACAATGCCGCACTGACGCGGACAAGTTTTGGCCCAACCTATGAACGGCTTGTCGAGATAAAGACAAAATACGATCCGCAAAACCGCTTTCGCTTCAATCAAAACATCGCGCCGGTGGCTTAAGGGAAAAATATCTTCCCCGCTTAGACGAACACCGAAGCAAGCAATGGAGGTCGTTATGACCCGGAATACCACCCGATTGCCGCACGAAACGGACGACATATTCCTGACCGACGGCGGAGCTGAAACCTGGCTTATGTACAAACGCGGATTCGAGCTTTTGAATTTCAGCGCTTTTCACCTGCTGAATGATGAACAGTCAGCCCGGGCATTGCGGGAATATTACACCACTTTCGGCAAGGTTGCCGCGAAACTTGGAACGCCCTTCATCTTTGACAGCCTGACGTATCGAGCAAGTCGGGACTGGGGCGATTTGCTTGGGTATTCGGCTGAAGGTCTGGCGGAGATGAACCACAAGTGTTTTGAGCTGTACCGTGAATGTGCCGCTGAGGCTGGTTTGACCGAGGAAAACACCGTGATCAGCGGCTGCATTGGACCAAAGGGCGATGCCTACAAGACGAACCACGGCCTGACCGCCGAGGATGCCGAGACCTACCACAGTGAACAGATTGAAACGTTCAAAACGGCAGGTGCAGATATCGTAACGGCGCTGACTTTGAATACAACGGACGAGGCGATTGGCATTGCAAAGGCCGCAGCCAAAGTGGGTTTGCCGTCGGTTATCGCGTTTACGATTGAAAAAGACCGCAAGCTGCGCAGCGGTGAGACGTTGAAACAAGCGATTGAAACGGTTGATGCAGCAACAGCAAACGCGCCAGCCTATTACATGATCAATTGCTCGCATCCTGTTGATTTTGGACCAGCATTGATTGTCGAACCTTGGGCAAACCGCATCCGTGGATTGCGGGCCAACGCGTCATCCCTGGACCACGGAACCTTGTGCAAGTTGGGTCATCTCGAAGAAGGCGACCCCGACGAATTGGCGCGTCAGTACGTTGATATCCGAGCAGCTCATCCGAAAATGAATGTCTTTGGTGGATGTTGCGGCACGGACTATGTCCATGTCGAAAAAATCGGGCGGGCCCTTTTGGCCGCTGGGTGAGCGGTCCGCACCAATGCTTTCGAGACCGCTAGCTGCTGTTCGAGCAGAGCGCCGCGTTAGGCAAAATGGGCTTTGCTGTTGGTTTCTTCGCGTGCGTTACGAACGATGGCATTGCCAGATCCAATGGCGCGGGCCGTAATCGCCAGCGCTGTCAAAGGCCCAAAACACGACAATTTCCCACCGCATTCAACCAAGTGTCGCAATGGCCGGTGCAAACCGCTGCCTTTGCTGGCCAGGTTGCGGAACCGCATGGCGCCAGAGCTTACTACCAGGACCCTAGGGTCGTCGGTTTGACGTAGACAATAAGAAAGGCGCTGTCGCCAGAGTAAGCAAACACATCCGATCTTAGTTGTTGAAAGGTCAAACAGACGGCGCAAAACCAAGAATAAGTTGGCGCAACCCAATTGCCGCCCCCCCCATGATGCACAAAAGCGTCAAGGGGGCACTAAATGACAAAACGGAAAACGCCGAGAGGCCCTGACCGACAGAGCAGCCTATGGCCACCACAGCGCCGATGCCCATAAGCGCAGCGCCCAGGATTTGCCTGCGCAACTCGCGTGGATCGTCACAGGCTTCCCAGCGGAAATGTCCTTTGTAGACACTGCCAATCAAAGCGCCAATCAAGACCCCCAAGACGGATCCTGTACCAAAGCTGATAGAGTTCCCTGACGAGGTCATGAGGTAAAGCATCGTTTCTCCGATCGGGGCGGAAAATGTGTGGCTGACGACCGGTGTGGCGTCGAAACCGTTGCGGGCGACCCAATCAGTGCCCAACCATCCCGAAACAATCGCCAGCCCTGCAACGCCGCCCCAAAGAAGGTGGCCAGGAGACTGACGCAGGTCTTTATTCAGCAGGGTGAAAAGTAGAATACCGATGCCGATGGCGATGCCCGCAAAATTGAACGACATACCAGTCATTGACGCGGCGAGATGTGCAAAGGTCAAGGTATCCTGCACCTGTTGAGTGCCGCCAAAAAGCCAGATCCGAAGCGAAGATAGGGGACCGCCCAGGGTCACATAGGCGGCAATGCCCATCACCAGAACAATCAATAAGGACCGCAGATCACCGCCGCCGACCCGTGCCAGCGCGCCGTAGCCGCAATTGCCGGCAAGCGCCATTCCGTACCCGAATATAAGCCCGCCGACAATGCTTTCCAGCGGGTTCCAATGACGCGAAAGATAAAGTGTCTGACCGAGATCAAGCATGCCAGACGCAGAAAGCACAAAGGTTCCGATTACCGAAACGCCAATGGCAATGCCCCACATGCGCAGCCGCAAGGTGTTTTCGCCATAGAACAGATCTTCGATCGCGCCCAGGGTGCAGAACCGCCCCATGCGTGCGGCGAGCCCGAGAAGGATACCGCCGAACAGCCCAACGAGCGCGACAAGGACCGGTTCTGAAAAAATATCAAACATTGCCGAAATCCATCAAGTATTGAGCGACAACGTCAGGAAATGGGTCAATTGTCGCGGCAAAAAAGGTCGTAGACAACTTCCATGATCTTTTTGGGGCGGTCATCCGTCAGGCTGTAGAAGATCACTTTGCCGTCGCGACGCGGCGTAACCAAGCCTTCGAGCCGAAGGCGCGATAACTGCTGTGATACTGCCGCCTGTCGGGCTGATAGCAATTCCTCAAGTTCGGTCACGGACTTTTCGCCGGACGCGAGGTGACACAGGATCATCAGGCGACCCTCGTGACTGATCGCCTTTAGGAAGTTGGACGCTTGCATGGCGTTTGCTGCCATTTTGTCCATATCTTCGGTACACATGTTGACGTCAAATACTGGCAGACCCATCCGGTTTTCTTTCTCCAAACATGTGTCGGCGGTTCATTGTCCAACAATAACGGTCATATACAAACCTTAACCTGAGACTTCAACATTTGCGTCACTAAGCATTTGTCCCAACAATCCCCAGAAGAAATCCTCGCCCGGATAGCCTTCAAGGCGTGAAACTTCCTGACCATCAACCATCAAAACGAAGGTAGGTGTGAAATATAGTGATCGACTAAAGCGCATGTTGTCGGGCCGGTCGGCATGAATATCAATGCGCTGCAACGGGGCAGCCCGACCCTCATCCGTCTTGGGGTAGATATGGGATATCTCTTCATTCCAGCGGGCGCACCACATGCAGCCTTTTTCCTCGACCATGACCAGCACGGTGTCGGCAGCGGCCATCAAGGCCGACGAGATAAGGATGGGAAGACCGAGAACAACAAGACGCAGTGACATGGCATTTGCCCTTTACTTATCAAAATACATAATATGAATATGTGAATTACACAAGGGAGGGCACCTTAGATGTTAGAGATTACCTTTGCAGGCGCCGCCTTTGCGGGTCTACTTTCTTTTCTGTCTCCCTGCATCCTGCCGATTGTTCCGTTCTACCTAAGCTATCTGGCGGGCGTGGGCATGAACCAGATATCCACAGATGCGCGGATTGACAGCAAAACCCGAACGCGCGCTGTGCTTGCTGCATGCTTTTTTTCAGCTGGCGTGATCACGATCTTCATGGGCCTGGGGGCAGCGGCCACAGTGTTCGGGCAGGTGGTCCGGGAATATTTTGACGTGCTGCGCTGGATTGCAGCGGCGCTTATCATCGCAATGGGGCTGCATTTTCTGGGCGTGATCCGCATTGGCATCCTGTATCGGCAGCTGCGCGCGGATGCAGGCACCAGTTCTAATGTCAGCCTGGCCGGGGCTTATGTGATCGGTCTTGCCTTTGCATTTGGATGGACACCCTGTGTCGGGCCGGTACTGGCGGCGATCCTGTTTACGGCGGCCGGGGCGGATACAGCATCTACCGGTGCGGGGCTGTTGTTTGTCTATGGTTTGGGCATGACTGCGCCCTTTGTGCTTGCCGCGCTTTTCATTGGCCCATTCATGCGCTGGATGACCCGTTTCCGCAAACATCTGGGACTGATCGAAAAAATCATGGGGGGCATGTTGATCGTGTTTGGGTTACTTATTGCCACGAATTCAATGAATTACATCGCGCAATGGATGCTTGAGGTTGGGCCGGATATTGGTGTCCTGCGCTAATAGGGAGAGGACGATATGAGACTGATACTGACAAGCATGGCCTTGATTTTCACCATGGCCGTCGGCAGTTTTGCCGCCGAACTGGGCGACGACGGCCTGCACAAGGCCGCCTGGATGCGCGACACTTTCAAGGACCTGCGCGAGGATCTGGAGGAAGCAAACGGTGAAGGCAAACGCCTGATGGTGATCATCGAACAACGCGGCTGCATTTATTGCAAGAAGATGCATGAAGAAGTTTTTTCCGTCGAAGAAATCGCCAGCTTTATCGAGGAAAATTACTTTGTCGTTCAAATCAACATGTTCGGAGATGTCGAGGTCACGGATTTTGACGGAACCAGTCTGCCCGAAAAAGACATGGTCAAGAAATGGAGCGCAATGTTTACGCCGATGATTCTGTTCTTGCCCGAAGATGTGCCGGATGACGCAGTCGCGAACACAGCAGCCGTCGCAACCATGCCCGGTGCCTTCGGGCGTTACACGACGTTCAACATGCTCAACTGGATTGTTGAAAAAGGGTACGAGGGCGACGAAAGTTTCCAGAAATACCACGCACGTAAGTTTGCAGAGCAGTCCAATTGAGAGCCATCTGACAGGCAGACAAATACAATAATTCAAGTAAGTGAATTTGTTGTTGCGTCTTCAAGACTTCGTGCGCTACGTTATGTTGAACAGACGTGTTTGGGAGGACGCATGAGACAAATTATCATTACTGCAGTTGCGGCCGGGGCTATCTGTGCACCCGCATTTGCCGAGGAAATCCTGCCAACTGCCGTCAGTTTCGACGAAGGGTCAGTGGCTCAATCGTTGTCAGGTGTTGCGGGCGACGCGGCAAACGGTCGCGTGATCGTCGGCGACAAGGGGCAGGGCAACTGTGTGGCTTGCCATGAGGTCTCGGATCTGGCGGACGTCCCGTTTCAGGGTGAAATCGGACCGATGCTGGATGGTGCCGGTGATCGCTGGACCGAGGCTGAGTTGCGCGGCATCGTCGCGAACGCAAAGATCATGTTCGAAGACAGCATGATGCCATCGTTCTACAAGACCGAAGGGTTCATTCGCCCCGGCAA
>JBAUHN010000095.1:0-13256 GCA_049680295.1 Sulfitobacter sp. | reverse complement strand
GGCCATTCATGACTTCTTTTTCAATTGCAAGTTGACCTAGTGGGGTTAGTTATGATCTGGATTGCATCTTGGGGTTGCGTTTTACTGGGAATGGGAACTGGGCTAATGACGAATTCGGAACAGGTTTTGGACGTTTGTATCGTAGGATCGGGCCCGGCGGGCCTGCAAGCGGGCTATTTTTTTAAGAAAAAGGGCGTTTCATTTCGAATCCTCGAGAGGTCCAGCGCGGTCAGTGCATTTTTTCGGACTTTCCCGCGTCACCGGACGTTCATTTCGATAAACAAAGTACATACCGGTCTGTCGAATACCGACACGCGGCTGCGTCACGACTGGAATTCGCTCCTGAACGACGAAGGTCTGAATTTTGGTGATTGGAGCAAAAAGTACTTTCCAAACGCTGATGACTTTGTCGACTATGCCGAAACTTTTGCGCAGCAATTGTCGAATGATATCGAGTGCGACAGCGACGTTGCCGAAATTTCCAAAGACGATGGCGTGTTTTCCGTGCTCTGCACCAACGGAGAGATTCACAAGGCCCGCAATGTGATTGTTGCGACCGGCGTTTCGCAGCCTTGGGATCCGGGAATCGAAGGTTTTGGTCTGGTTGACAACTATTTCGACTTTGATGTCGACCCGGCACTTTACGAAAACAAACGCGTTTTGATCATGGGCAAGGGCAACTCAGCGTTTGAGACGGCCGATTCACTGATCGAGCACGCAGCCTCGATCCATGTGGTCAGCCCCAATCCGATAAAGTTTGCATGGCAGACCCATTTTGTTGGGCATTTGCGGGCCGTTAACAACAATTTTCTAGATACCTACCAGTTGAAGTCCCAAAACGCGGTAATTGACGCCAAAGTTCATAAGATTGAGCAGACGAACGGCGAATATACCGTTCATGCCAATATGAACGCCGCCGAAGATCACGATATTGTCTTGACTTACGACAAGGTGATTGCCTGCACCGGCTTTCAATTCGACAACTCAATCTTCGCGTCCGACATTCGCCCCCAGCTACGGCATTTCGACAAATTTCCAGCAATGACCGCTCAATGGGAAAGCGAAACAGTCGATGGTTTGTTCTTTGCGGGCACGATCATGCAGTCGCGTGACTACAAAAAAACCATGTCCGGCTTTGTTCATGGGTTCAGGCACAACGTCAAATGCCTTGCCGAATTTATCACCAGCCGTGTGCAAAACACGCCCTACCCGACCGTTGAAACGCCGCTGAAAGACCTGCCCGCGTCGATCATCGAACGGGTCAGCACCTCCTCTGGCATTTTCCTGCAACCGGGCTTTTTGGCCGATGTGGTTATGCTGGACGGTGATCGGGCCGGCCAAACCTACCAGGAAGTCCCTGTTGAATGGGCACTGGAGGCCCCCGGCATTGCCGATTGTGATTTTCTGACCGTGACGCTGGAATACGGTGATTTTGGCGGCGACACATTGCATGTGAAACGGTCGCATAACGTCTACGGTGACCACCCGGATGCGTTTATTCACCCGGTCCTGCGCTACTACAAAGCAGGCAAACTGATGGACGCGATGCACCTGTCCGATCATCTGGATGCCGATTGGCGCCCACGCAGTAATCGTGATGCGAATTCCGCAACTGTTTTGCGTATCACCTTTAAAGACGCGGGCAAAACCCTGCCGCCAGACGAGGTTGCCATGCGCCAGACCATCAGCTTTTTGCAGCGCAATGGCTTGTTGGACGAAACCCACGTCACAGACAGTGTCTCCACCGCTGCCGAGTGATCCTGCAACGGTCATGAACAACTGCGCCAAACCACAGTTTTGGCGCAGAGGTGCCCCAAGGCTGCCTCAATAACATTTCATTAAGGAACCAGTTGTGGGGGCAATCTCCACAAGCTGGTGAATTTGATTTGGGCTGAGGAGATGCGGACGATCCTAACATTGTTTGGTTTTTGCTGCTGGTGAAAAGCGTCAAACAAAGTGTCGACTGCATTCAATAAACGCATGTATCTGACCGTCGTCGTACCCTGCATGAACGAAGAAGAATCGATCCCATTGCTTGTGGATCGTTTGGCGTCAGTCATTGAACCCTGGAGCCACCGTGCCGAGATACTGCTGGTCGATGATGGATCGACAGACGGCACATGGACAGCAATTGAAACCGCAACGAAAACCGTGCCGCAGTTGCGCGGTTTACGACTATCTGCCAATCGCGGCCATCAGGTCGCCCTGACAGCCGGACTTGAGGCCGCTCGGGGCGATCGGATATTCATGCTTGACGCTGATTTGCAGGATCCACCCGAAATTCTGGCCGAAATGATGCTGATGATGGATCGCGGTTATGATGTGGTCTATGGCCGCCGCGCTGTTCGCCAGGGCGAGACAATTTTCAAGCGCGCGACCGCTTACGCATTCTACCGCTTCTTAAACGCGCTTTCGGATGTTTCCATTCCGACAGACACCGGGGATTTTCGTCTGGTCAGCCGCCGTGCCTTGGATGCAGTGCTGGCGATGCCAGAACAAGCCCGTTTTATCCGTGGCATGTTCGCCTGGGCTGGTTTCAACCAGATCGGGTTGGAATACGTCCGCGAAGCCCGCGCCGCCGGCGAGACCAAATACCCTTTCCGTGCGATGATGCGTCTGGCGACAGATGCGCTGACCGGATTTTCGATCAAACCTTTGCGCATTGCCACGCGATTGTCGTTTCTCAGCCTGTTTGTTACCCTGCTTATGGCGATCTATGTCGTTGGGTCGCTTGTTTTGTACCGGACAGCACCCGGGTGGGCGTCGGTCGTATTGGCGATCAGCTTTTTCTCGGGAATACAGCTTTTAACGCTGGGTATCCTGGGCGAATACATCGGCCGTCTTTACACCGAGACCAAGCGCCGCCCGCTTTATTTTCTGTCAGAAGAGGTTGGCGAACGCGATTTCCATATGGAAGTCGCCAAGCCTGAATTGAAACTTAGAAAAGTCCGTTCATGAAGGGGACCGATCTAAATACACTGCTCAGGTTTGCCGTGGTTGGGGTCAGCGTGGCCGCGATATACATTGTGCTTTACCTGCTGCTGGTTACCCTTGGCGTCTATCAACCTTTGGCCAATCTGGTCGCCTTTGCCGTGGCCATTGCCGTGCAATACGTAGGCCAAACCGCCTGGACATTCGGGCGCGCCCTAGGCTTGCCGGACCAAATGTTTCGCTTTGCCTGCACCATCACCCTGGGCCTGATTGTATCATCGCTGCTGACTGGTTTTGTTGGCCCCACGCTAGGCTGGACTGATTGGATGTCAGCCTTGATCGTCACGATTGTCCTGCCCATTCAAAACTATCTGATTTTCAGAAACTGGGTGTTTTCCGCGCCCCACGAACCTTCGGAGACATGATGTCACATATCTATTCAAACCAGTTTTTCGACTATATCGACAATGGCGCAAGAACATCGGCGCAACGTATGATTGGCCTTGTTCAACCCTGGCTCGGCGCCAAAAGCGTTGTAGATCTGGGCAGCGGTCGCGGTGTCTGGCTGCGCGAATGGATGGAAGCAGGTGTTAGCGATGTTGTGGGTGTCGATGGCGACTATGTCGACCGCGAACGTCTGGCGATCCCGGCAGATCAGTTCAAGGCAGCCGATCTGACGCAGGCGCAGGACTTTGGGCGCAAATTCGATCTGGCCCAAAGCCTTGAAGTCGGGGAACACCTGCCCGAACAGGCGTCGCAAGCGCTTGTTGACAGTCTGACAAATCACGCAGACCGTGTGCTGTTTTCTGCAGCCGTCCCCGGACAGGGCGGCGAAAACCACATCAATGAAAAACCACTGTCGTTTTGGCAGGACCTGTTTGAAGCGCGTGGATATACCGCATATGACTGTGTCCGCCCGCGTCTAAAACACGCCGGAGATGTCGAACGCTGGTACCGCTACAACACCGTGCTTTACGCCAATGACGCAGGGCGCGCAGGCCTGCCAAGCGAAGTCACTGCTTTTGAATTGCCGAAAGGTCGCAATGTACTGACCGGTGGCAATGCCGCATGGCGCCTGCGTTTGGCTGTTGTGTCTGTGTTGCCACGCAACGCTGTCACTTGGATCGCCCAGATCCGCGCTGCCTTTTTGGCCCGACGCGCGCAAAGCGTAAAAGGCTAAATCCCCATGGTGGCCATCGAAATGGATCAACCTGCTACGCGGGCAACTGCGCGCGGCCCGCTGCTGATGACGATCGGGCTGACGTATCTTGTCCTCATGGTATGTTCGGTGTTTCAGGTCATTGATCCGCTGGTGCGGCACGATGATTTCCCGGCTTTGCTGGCCGCACCCAAAGGATTCTACGTCAAAACATTGTACGAAGGCCGATGGCTGAACTACTGGTGGCATCTGCGCGAGGTCGTGACACCTGCCTGGATAAATTTTGCCGTCTATCAGTTGTTTTGGGCAATTTTCGCGGCTGCGGCTGCGGTCAACGCCTGCCCGCGCAATCAGCCGTTCTGGGTCGTGATAGGCCTGTCGCTAATGATCGTTGTTGGCCCGCCCGCGTTTTTGATATCCCTGTGGTTCAACACATTGATCCCCGGTCTGGGGTTGGTGGCGCTGTTTGCGGTATTATCGGTAATGCTACGCCCACAAGTCACGCGCTGGTTGTTGCTGATCTTTGTGCCGGTGACCTTGATGGCCTACACAACCTACCCAATGCTGTTGTTGGCGGTCTGCCTGACATCACGTGACACGCGCCGCTCATGGCGCGATTTGATGGTGCTGATGACGATTTTTGTGATCAGTTTTGCCCTTGGCATGGCGTTGATCTACACGCTGAACTTTTATGAGCATGGCATCTTCGGGATGGAAATGGCGCCATGGCGTAACCCGACACCGGCACATGATCTTGCATCCCTACTGGCCAATCTGGACCGTGTTAGCGGGTTTCTGGTCCGGTCATTGCAAACCTTGTCGTTCAGTTTCTTTCCGCTGATGGTCGCGCATTTAGCATTGCTTTTTGGCGGATTGCTGGTGCTCTCACGCAACGATCGCTGGGCGACGCTTTACATAATTGCGGGGATGGTGACCGGATTGTCCCTGGTCTGCTTGCAAACCATCCTGACCGGCGTCGATGTGCCGGTACGTGCGATTGCATTCATATGGACGCTCTATGCTGTGGTTTGCGTTCGCGTTTTGATATTGGCTTTGGGTCACGGCGGGCTATACGCCCGCATGGCGCGCAACGCGCTGATCTTTGTCGTGGCAAGCTATCTGTTGCAAACCGCGATCCAATACAGCGAGGCGCGGGTCTGGCAGTCCGAGACGCGTAACATGGGCAACACCTTGGGGCCAAGTGATGCGCCAGTCTATGTGATTGGCGACTATATGAATATCGCGGGCGCTGAAAAGGCGGGCATTCAAAACCCACGCGGCATCCGACTGCGGCTGACCTATCTGACCGGACGTACTGTTTATACATACGAAGAAGAGCCTGAAAAATTTACGGATTTCACACCAGAAATGTTAACTAATCCCGCGGGGTCTACACCTCAAATTCAACGCTTGGGTGGAAAAACCGTGGTCTATCTGCCCGGTGATGGCACATAAGGTTCAGCCGCATTCACGATACGTAACCTGACACGACCTGCAACAGCTTAAAGGATGTGGCCGCGTCGTTTTCGACCACCGCCAGGAAGTCTTCTGAGCCGAGCCGGAGCGTTTCCAGATCGCTATGCGCACGCATTGTCAGAGCGCGCGGAATGTTGCGGATAACGCCCAGTTCACCAACCAGATTTCCCGGACCGACGGTCGCAATCAATGCGTCTTTGTGGCTGTCAGGGTCATAAAGCCCGGCCTCACCCGACAGGATCACATAGGCGCCATCGGTGGGATCGTCGCTTTTGTTGAAAATCACATCGCCGGCAGAGGCGTTGTACCACCGGGCGCTAAAGGCCAGTAGACGCAATTGCTTGCGACTGAGACCAGAAAATAGCGGCGTCGCCTCTAAAGCGCGTAATTTGCGCAAAATATCTGCCTGACCGCCACCATCTTCGACCTCACTGACCGAGGTGTCCGACGACACGATGCGGCCTTGCTGTATCTCAAGATAGACATCAAAATCCTCGCGGTTCTGAAACGCCGTATCAATGTAAATCAAAGTCGCATCAGGCATCAGATTGCGCAGATTCTTATGAACCGCAGCTTGTGTCTGCCCGTCATAACTGGCCAGGGTCTGGTCCAATACCAACACGTCAGGTCGTTTGATCGCAGCACGGCTAAAGGCCAGCGGCTCGGCAAAGAGTGCCGGTAGATTTGACCCACCCAAAGCGATCTGCAGATCGTAAATCAGCTCAATCACCAACGGGCGCAGGCCCGCGTTCAACATCTCTTGCGAGACGATTTTTCGAATTTCATCCGCCTGGGCGCCGGCATTGCTGGAGATTTTGCCAAACATGGCATTTTCCAAAACTGACAGGCCCGGCGCGATCTCGACCTCTGAAAGGGGCGTAAAGGTATCCCTTAGTTTCGATTGAAATTCTTGTGCATGTGCGCGGCGCAGTTCCAGAATTCGAACTTTCATTTGGTCCGAAATGGCCGGCCCGATTTGTTCTTCTGAAATGCGGAACGGAACGGTCATCAACACCGCCTTATCTGCAGCAGGTAAATCAACTGCGCCCTTGGCGCTGTAATTCGCGGCGATCTGAACCGAGCGTTCAAACAACGCAGGTTCCAGTCCCAACTTGCGGAACAACGGATGATCGGTGCCATCGGTTCCAAAAATCTGACGCAACATCTCGATGATTTCTTGGGCCAGATCCATCAGATCTTTGTCCAGCCTCAGGCTGTGAATGACATCAAACACGTCGCTTTGTGCGGCCAAAGTTGACTGCGAAATGTCGTACTGAGGCGTCACAAAGAAAAGATTGCCAGCCACCGGCAAGGCCGGATTGAACTGGGCCGCGTCGAAAAAACACATGTGGCGGTTCAGGCCCGCATCGTCAATTGCCCTGCGAATTTTGGGTCGCAATTCTATCAGATTTCGCGCCAGTTCGGGATGGCCGTGCTGGGAAAAACTTTGATCCAGTCCACGTCGGAACAGCGTTGTGCCTGATCCCATTGCATCGACAATTTTCAACCACCATGTCAGCAGATCGGATGCGGATTCAACACCAGCAGATGCCGGATTCAGCCAGTTTTCGTCGATACTGTCGGGGCTATTGCCTGCGCGAATGCCTTCCAGTGTTATCCTGTCGGTTTCAGCCGATTGACCTGCCTCGGCCTGCGGGCGCTGCATCAACGGCATCAAAACATTCTCGCCGAAGGTGCCGCGAAACATAACGGGTCGCGAATTTGCGTGGCCGATGCGGGCCGCAATAACGGATTGGTGCAGGTGCGACAAATCATAGCCCGCCACTTTGATTGTGCCCGCGGTTGGTAAAATTTCACGGGTCAGAATACCTGCAAAGGCGCTGCGATCTTCCTGGCTTTGCGCGGCAATCGCCACCAATGCGCCGGGCGGAAATCTGGCCGAGATATCTTCGAGGACCGCATTTCCATCGACGTCGAACACTGTCACATCGGTCAATTCGATCTCGCCCTTAAGCTCGGGAATGCGGTCAGGTTCACCGTCGAACAGGGTTTCATCAATCATGCCGCTGGGCGAAAACCGCTCTGTCACCACCTCCCAGCGCAGCGACATATCTTGCGCCTGATTGTAATAGGCCAACAGTTCTTTCCAGGGCGACGATAAATCCTTATAGGCCGCCAACGCCGCAACAAGCGCCCCAATCGAGACATTGCCCCGGATCACCAGATAGCCGCCCACTGAAAAGAAAAAGAACGGCGTCAGTTGAGTGATGAAGTTGTTGAGAAACTTCATAAAAAACTTTTTCTGATATATCTGGAACCGAATATCAAAAAGCACGCCAAGGCGTCGCGTGATCATTGCCTTTCGGTACCGCCACCCGCCATGGATGCGCAACGTACCTGAACCCGCGGCATTCTCGCCGATTTCAGCTGCCAGTTTGCGCACTTCCTTGATGCGCGATTTGTTCATCAGATTGATCTGGCGTTGCAGTTTGGGAATAAGCCACGCCTGCAACGGGATCAGCGCAACTGCCGCAATACCGAACCAGATGCTTTGCAGGAACAAGAACCCCAAAATGGTTAGCATTTGTCCGGCCTGAAGGATCGGTTGCGTCAGTGCGTCTCCCATCATACCGCCCATTGGCTCTGTCTCGGCGGTGACAATCGACACCAGTTCGCCTTGCGATGTGCGCTGAAAGAACGACTGCGGGAACCGAAACACGCGCCCGATCAGCGTATAGCGAAGGCGGCGCAACATCCGTTCGGCCAGAACACCCTTCATCGTGTTGATCCGCATTTTCAGCAAACCGTGCGCAAAGACAGACAGCAAAAAGGCGCCGCAAAATATTCCCAGCAGCGTCACCTGATCCACGTCATAGCCAAAAAACACGACATTCGAGCTTGGGGCGCCGATGGCATCGTTGATGATCCGCTTGGGCAGTTCAAGCGTCAGATAGAGCAGCGGAAACAGCAGCACCGTTACACAAAGCAATATGATCTGATCGCGGCGGGAGTATTTCCAGATAAATGCGAACAAAGAACGTTCTATCTTAAGTACTCCATAGTCTGTTACGCCGAACGGCTCGGCCTTCGGCGACAATTCAATATTGCTACCTTACCTCGCAAATAAGAAAAAGGGCACGCATTGTCGTCAAGAAGAATTAAGAGGAAATGTCGCTCGTTGACATGATCCTTTCTCAAAAGCCTATTCAGTGTTCCGTGAAACAACAAAAAGGCAAGCCGATGCGCCCACAGTTTGACCCCGTTGCAGACTTTGTTCTTTCACCGGATGTGCCAGAAACGGCATTGCGCATGGCCGCGCTTTTGCTGATCGACACGTTGGGCGTGGCCGCAGGTGCGGCCAACCTTGAGCCGTCCAAAATCGCGCGGGATTTCGCAGTGGAATTCCATGCGGCAAACGGCCAGACCAACAGCGCCCGCCTGCTGTTTGATGGGCGCAGGTGCTCGGTGCCCGGCATGGCGTTTGCGTCGGCCACCCAGATCGACAATCTGGATGGGCATGATGGGTTCAACCCGGTCAAGGGACATATCGGTTGCGCGACAGTGCCTGCGCTTTTCGCCTTTGCAACGGCTGTGCCTGAACTGCGCGCACGCGACGCATTGGGCATTCTGGCAATGTCTTATGAAATCGGCGCGCGGGCCGGGTTGGCGCTGCATTCGACTGTGTCTGATTATCACACATCCGGGGCCTGGAATACGCTTGCCGTTGCTGCCATTGGGTGCCGGTTGCGGGGCGCCGATACGACTCAATTGCGCGAGGCATTGGGCATTGCCGAATATCACGGGCCGCGCAGCCAGATGATGCGCGAGATTGCCAATCCGACTATGCTGCACGACGGATCGGGGATGGGGGCGTTAACCGGGTCGATGGCGGCTTTGCTGGCGATGCGCGGCTTTCAGGGCGCCCCCGCAATTACGGTAGAAAATCCAGAGGTCGCCGCCATTTGGGCCGATCTGGGACAGGTCTGGACGATTGAGCAAAACTACATAAAACCCTATCCGATTTGCCGCTGGGCACATGCACCGCTGGATGCATTGCACGCTATCATGCAAAAACATGACTTGACCCATACCGACATCACACAGGTCCAGGTCGGCACGTTTGCTGAAAGTGCCGCCCTTTTCCCCGACGTGCCCGATACCACAGGTCAGGCGCAATATTCACTGGGGTTTGCGCTGGCCATCCTGATGCGGCATGGCCATGTCGGGCCAGAACATATCTTTGGCAAAGGCCTGCAAGACGCCGAAGTGGCAAACCTGCTGCCGCGCATTTCCGTTCATGTCGAAGACCGCCATTGCGCCAATTTTCCGAAACACCGTATGGCGGATGTTGTCGTGACAACCACGGACGGGACCAAAATATCCTCGGGCGACGTGCATGCGCGTGGCGGTATCGATGCGCCATTGAGCGAGGCCGAGATCGCCCAAAAGTTCGAAAATTTCGCCGCCCCCACAATTGGCAGATCACGCGCGCAAGCCATCTGGCGCATGCGAGAAAACATGCTGGATCCCGATCTGCCCTTCAGCGCTCTGACGGATTTGGTCAGCACAGGTTAAAAAGGGTACCATTTGGTCGACGCGTGCCTTGCATCAAAAAGATTTGACCAAACACGCGGCTTGATCGCCACGGCAACTCTGGCAATTCTCCGACACCTGTGACATCGCTCGGCCCATGACACAAGTTTCGACAAAACAGCCTACCGCCCTGATCACCGGATCATCCGGGTTTATCGGGTACTTTACCGCGATTGCCCTTTTAAACGCGGGCTGGCGCGTTGTCGGTCTTGATGCGCTGTCGGATTACTATGACGTCGCGTTGAAACAGCGCCGCCAGGACATGTTAGCGGACTATCCAGATTTTACGGTCATAAACGACAAGATCGAAGCGCCCGGCGTTTTGATGAGGTTGTTCGCGGCATGGCGTCCTGATGCGGTGATCCATCTGGCAGCACAGGCCGGCGTTCGGCATTCGATTGACGCGCCGCGCGCCTATGTCGACGCCAATCTTGTTGGTGCATTTGAATTGTTGGAGGCCGCGCGTGCCTATCCTCCAGCCCATATGTTGCTGGCCTCAACCTCGTCAGTCTACGGTGCGAACACGCAGATGCCGTATAAGGAAACCGACAAGGTCGATACGCAAATGTCGTTCTATGCGGCCACCAAAAAGGCGACCGAGGCGATGGCGCATTCCTATGCGCATCTTTATGATCTGCCGATTACGATGTTTCGGTTCTTTACGGTCTATGGGCCTTGGGGTCGGCCGGATATGGCGCATTTCAAGTTCACCAAGGCGATCCTGAACGGCACGGCCATTGACGTTTACAATCACGGCGATATGAAGCGCGATTTCACCTATATCGACGATCTTGTGGCCTCGATGGTGGCGTTGATTGATGCGCCGCCGCTTTTGCCGAGTGATCGTGTGACAGCAATAGAAGGCGACAGTCTGTCAAATGTCGCCCCATTTCGCATCGTCAATATCGGCAATGGCGCACCGGTGCCATTGATGGATTTCATAGCCGCCATCGAAACTGCAGTTGGTCGAAAGGCCAAAAAGAACTTCCACGGAATGCAGCCCGGCGACGTGCCTGCAACCTGGGCGGATGCGTCCCTTGTCAAAGCGTTGGTCGGACCGCAACCTGTGACGCCGTTGGCCTCGGGATTGCAGTCCTTCGTTGACTGGTACCGTGACTATTACAACGTGTGAAACCGCAGTTTTTTTACCATGGGCACCATGTCGCCCTTGTCGGGCGCACATATCGCCCGGTATAGCCACCCTATCGTTGCGCCCTTTTGGAAAGCCTGCCCTATGACCTTTGACCGCACAGTAAAAATCGCTCCTTCCATTCTTGCTGCTGATTTCGCCAACTTCGGCGCAGAGTGCGAAGCGATTGAAGAGCAAGGGGCCGATTGGGTGCATGTCGATGTTATGGACGGAAATTTCGTGCCAAACATCACCTTTGGTCCTGCGACCTGTGCTGCCATCAGACCACATATCAAAGGCGTGATGGACGTGCATTTGATGATCACCCCGGTTGATCCCTTTATCGACGCATTTGCACAGGCTGGCGCCGACGTGATTACTGCCCATGTCGAGGCGGGCCCGCATATTCACCGCACCGTGCAAGCCATCCGGGCTGCTGGCGCCAAGGCGGGCGTGGCGCTGAATCCGGCGACGCCCGCGTCCGCCGTCGAATACCTTTTGGATATGGTCGATCTGGTTTGCGTGATGACCGTGAACCCCGGTTTTGGCGGGCAAAAGTTCATTCACAGTCAGGTCGAAAAAGTCCGCCAGCTGCGCTCGATGATTGGTGATCGCCCCATTCATATTGAAATCGACGGTGGTGTTGATCCGGTCACTGCCCCCCTGGTTGCCGCAGCCGGGGCAGATGTTCTTGTCGCCGGTTCAGCCGTTTTCAAAGGGGGTTCAGTTGCCGACCCTGCCCCTTATGGCCAAAACATCCGAAATATTCGTGAAGCAGCGGCGGGTACTTACGTCTAAAAACGCAGCGCGTTCACATCAGTCCAGTTGATCGCGAAAATCGCGAAGCAAACGGTGTTTCAGAATTTTTCCGGTTGGCGCAGCAGGCAGGTTGGTGGCAATGATGATCTGGCTTGGGCAATTATAGGCAGCCAGTCGCCGACGCACATGGGCTTGCAAAGTGGCCGCGGAAAGATCATCGCCAGCCGCGACCTGAACAAACGCGACCACCTTTTCATCGCCCTTGACCATGCGCCCAATGACCGCCGATTGAATAACCTGCGGATGATCGTTTAGCGCCGCCTCGACCTGCGGCGGGTAGACATTGAAACCGCCATGGATGATCAGCTCTTTTGATCGGCCAAGGATGTGCAAGTGGCCGGATGTGTCCATGCGACCCAGATCGCCGGTGCGCAACCAGCCGTCCGCATCCAGGATCTGCGCCGTTTCGCTGGCGTTTCGGTAATAGCCCGGCATCACATGATCGCCACGGGTCAGCACTTCGCCCATTCCATCGCGGGCTCCTGCAACTGTGATGTCGATCCGAACTTCAACACCCGGCAAAGGCGGGCCAACGGATACATCCGATGATCCAATGACATTAAAGGTCGCACAAATACCGGCGGTGCTTTCGGTCATCCCATAACCGTTTTGCAGGGCAACCCCATAAAATGCTTCGGCTTTGCGTTTCCACGCAGGGTCAAGCGGCGCCGCCCCGGATGAGACATAGCGCAGCTGATCCGAGTTGAGCCGCCCATGCCCCTGTTCCTTGGTGTATTGCATCAACAGCGCATGCATTTGAGGAACAGCAGAAAACAACGTCACCCCTGAATTCAATGCAGAATACAACGTGGCAGCAGAAAATCGCGGTTCAAGATGAATGCGGGCACCTGCAAAACTGGCTGCGACTACGATAGAGGCCAGCCCGAACACATGCGAGATCGGCAACACGCCATAGATCAAATCATCACGGGTCATGCGGCGCAGGCCCGCGGACGCCATCCCGGCAAAGCGCAGGTTCTTATGGCTCAGCATCACGCCTTTGGGATCGCCGGTGGTTCCGGTCGTATAAAGGATAACGGCTGCCGCATTGCCTTCGTCCGGGTTTGACACCAGGGAGATTGCGTGAATCTCGCCATACGCCCCCATGTGCAATTTAGCCTGCATGCGGTTGGCATGAGCTGTGGCATGGTCGGACACATTGCACGTCATCAAAACGGCGGCCGGGGT
>JBAUHN010000094.1:0-4131 GCA_049680295.1 Sulfitobacter sp. | reverse complement strand
TCGCCAGTCCGCACCATTTCATTGAACGCAAGCCCCAGCTTGTCGCGCAGGCCCAAACCAACCCAACAGATCCGCGCGGGCAGGCCCTGAAAGGCGATGCGTTCGCGTGCCATATCAAGCCAGTTGTGCAAATGCGGATCGTCAATCAGTTCTTTGACCTTGGCGTCGGTTTTGTAGATGTCTTCGGGGTCACCGGACAACGCGCACCACCGAAACGGCCCAATGCCACGGCAAAACAGCGGGCGGATATAGGCGGGGACAAATCCGGGAAAAGCAAAGGCATTTTCCAGTCCTTCTTCGTGTGCAACCTGGCGGATGTTGTTGCCATAATCCAACGTCGGCACGCCAGCGTTCTAGAAATCCACCATCGCGGCCACCTGGACCTTCATCGACGCGCGCGCCGCCTTTTCGACAGCCTTCGGATCGCTTTCCTGCTTCTCGCGCCACTGCGCTACTGACCAGCCTTGCGGCAAGTATCCGTGTATAGGATCATGCGCAGACGTTTGATCGGTCACCAAGTCGGGCTTCACACCGCGATTGATCAGTTCGGGGAACACATCAGCGGCGTTGCCGATCAGCGCCACAGATTTGGCCTCACCGGCTTTGGTCCAGCGGTCGATCATCGCCAAAGCTTCAGCCAGATCATGGGTTTTTTCGTCGACATAGCGCGTGCGCAGACGAAAATCGACGCGAGTTTCGTCACATTCCACAGCCAGACAACAGGCCCCGGCCATCACCGCAGCGAGGGGTTGCGCGCCGCCCATACCGCCAAGCGCGCCCGTTAGAATCCACCGCCCCCTGAGATTTCCGTCATAGTGCTGGCGACCTGCCTCCATGAACGTTTCATATGTCCCTTGCACGATGCCTTGCGTGCCGATGTAAATCCACGACCCTGCGGTCATTTGGCCATACATCGCGAGGCCCTTTTTATCGAGCTCGTTGAAATGGTCCCACGTCGCCCAATGCGGCACCAGGTTCGAGTTCGCGATCAAAACACGCGGCGCATCTTTGTGGGTATTGAACACGCCAACAGGTTTACCTGATTGCACCAACAACGTCTGCGTGTCCTCAAGATCTTTGAGGGCGGCGACAATGGCATCAAAATCCTCCCAAGTCCGCGCGGCGCGCCCGATACCGCCATAGACCACCAGTTCATGCGGGTTTTCGGCCACATCCGGATGCAGGTTGTTCATCAGCATCCGCATCGGGGCTTCGGTCAGCCAGCTTTTGGCCGTGATCTCGGTGCCCGTGGGCGGGAAAACGTCGCGTATGTTGTGGCGGGAATGGGTCATTGGGTGCCTCCTAAAGATGGGGCCAAGTCGGCCAAAGTGGTTAGGATTTCTGTAAGATGCGGCCGCAGGTTGTCGGCTTTGGCTTGGTCATAGGACCAAGGTGCGGCCTCATCCGTCAGGTATGTGGATTGGGCCAGTTCCATTTGGATTGCGTGGATGCCCGATTTGGGCTGCCCGTAGTGGCGCGTCGTCCAGCCGCCTTTGAAGCGTCCGTTTGTGGTGCTGCTGTAGCCCGTCGCACCTTTACAGATCGCCACGGTCGCAGCCTCAATCCGTGCCGCACAGGTGGCCCCAAGGTTCGTGCCGATGTTGAAATCGGGCAAGGTACCATCAAACAGAAACGGAATCCCGGACCGGATTGAGTGGCAATCATAAAGGATCGCAATACCGTGCAAGTTCCGCACGCGGGTCAGTTCTGCACCAAGGGCCGCATGGTAGCGCGCATGAAACGCCGCCCGCCGCGCCTCGATGTCGTCATCTGTCGGCACAGTTTCCCATATGTCCAATCCATCAAAATCAGTCAGTGGCACAAGCGTTGTCGTGTTCTGACCCGGATACAAGCTGCCCCCGTCAGGGTCACGGTTTGCATCAATGACATAGCGATGAAAGTTGGCTTTCACGGTCGTGACCCCTGCCAAAAGCCCGTCATAGAGACGGTCAATATGCCAATCCGTGTCGGCCAGCCTGCGGCCGTTGTCGTTAAGCCTGGCCGCGATGTCATCAGGCACAAACGTCCCGGTATGAGGAAGCCCCAAAACGATGGCGCTGGTGCCTTGGAGGACACAAACAGGCGTCATTCCGCGTGGCCTTTGACAAAGGCGGGCAGATCAACGGATGCGGTCAATGCGCCTGACGCGACCAATGCGGCAGCGGCTTCGATTGACGGTGCCATGTAACGGTCTTTGGCAATCGTCGGGACGTCCGCACGCAGTGTTTTCATCGCGGATTGCAATGAGCTGCTGGTTTGCAAAGGCGCACGGAATTCGATGCCTTGAACACTGCACATCGCCTCTACCCCAAGGATGACATTCAAGTTCGCATTCATCCGCAGCAATCGCCGTGCCGCATGGGCGGCCATAGACACATGATCCTCCTGGTTGGCCGATGTTGGCGTGCTGTCGGTGGTGCAGGGGTTGGCGAGGTGTTTGTTTTCGCTCATCAACGCCGCTGTCGTAACTTCGGCAATCATCAGCCCCGAGTTCAGGCCAGGATCAGGTGTCAGGAACGGCGGCAGATCAAAGCTGAGCGTCGGATCGACCATCAGCGCCACGCGGCGTTGCGCGATTGCGCCGATCTCGGAAACGGCAACGGCGATCTGATCGGCGGCAAAACCAACCGGTTCAGCATGGAAATTGCCGCCTGATACGATCAGATCATCTTCTACCAGCACAAGCGGATTGTCAGTGACGGCGTTGGCTTCGATCTCAAGCGTGCGGGCGGCGAAATGCAGTATATCCATCGCTGCACCCGTGACCTGCGGCTGACAGCGGATGCAGTAGGGATCTTGCACGCGCGTGTCGCCATCTACGTGGCTTTCGCGAATTTCGGACCCTTCCATCAAGGCGCGTTGTGCGCGCGCGACAGCGATTTGTCCTGCATGGCCGCGCAGCGTATGGATCGCGTCTTGCAGAGGTGCAGTAGACCCCATGATCGCATCCGTTGACAGCGCGCAAGTCACAACGGAGGTTGCTGCGTTCTGCCACGCACCCCAAAGACCCACCAAAGCACAGGCGGTTGAAAACTGTGTGCCGTTGATCAGCGCGAGACCCTCTTTGGCGCCCAGAACAATCGGCGTAATCCCTGCTTTGGCCAAGGCATCGCCCGCGGCCATACGCACGCCATCAATAATCACTTCGCCTTCGCCAATCATTGCGGCAGCCATATGCGCGAGCGGGGCCAAATCACCGGACGCGCCGACCGATCCTTGGCTGGGGATGACAGGTGTGACGCCTTTGGCAAGCATTGCCTCAAGAATATCCACCGTCGACATGGCGACGCCAGAGGCACCACGCCCCAGCGACAGCAGTTTGAGCACCATCATCAAGCGGGTCGTGGCCGTGTCGAGCGGTTCACCAACTCCGCAACAATGGGACAGGATCAGATTGCGTTGCAGGGTTGCGACATCTTGCGGGGCGATTTTCACACTGGCCAGTTTTCCAAAGCCGGTGTTGATGCCGTAAACGGCGTCGTCACCCGCGGCGGCCTTTGCAACCATCGCGGCAGCGGCCTTGATCGGCCCATGCGACGACGGATCAAGCTGAACAGGCTTTTCGCCCGACCAGATGTCGTGCAATTGCGCCAAGGTGGCGGCGCCCGGCGTTAAAGTGAAAGTCATAGCGAACCCTTGAAGATACGGGAATGCAACGGATTGAACCCAATGCGGTAAGATAGTTCCGCTGGATGTGTGACATTCCAGACATTCAGGTCAGCGCGCGCACCCGCAACGATACGGCCCCGGTCCGGTTCACCCAGCGCGCGCGCGGCATGGGCGGTCATACCCAGCAGCGCCTCAAGTGGCGTCATGCGGAACAGGGTGCAGGCCATGTTCATCGTCAACAGGGCCGACGCCAGCGGCGATGAGCCGGGATTGCAGTCTGTGGCTAATGCCATCGGCACACCGTGGTCGCGAAAAGACTGGACCGGCGGCGCTTGTGTTTCGCGCAAGGTGTAGAACGCGCCGGGCAGGATGACAGCTATGGTGCCTGCCGATGCCAATGCGGCGGCATCGGCGTCGGTGGCATATTCAACATGGTCCGCGCTAAGGGCACCGTATCTTGCGGCCAGCTGTGTACCGCCGATGTTGGACAATTGCTCGGCGTGCAGTTTGACGGGCAGGCCA
>JBAUHN010000093.1:0-5716 GCA_049680295.1 Sulfitobacter sp. | reverse complement strand
TCTATCAACTGAAAGACCCCGCGCGCCAGCAGATGGAATTGCAGCTCCTCGCGACGCTCTTCCTGCAGAGCGACAACGACCGGGTGCAGGGCCTCCTCAAAGGCGGGATCGATCTCTTCGTGGCGGCAGGCCTGCTGGCCTTCCAGCGCAAGCGCCCGACTTTGGGCGAGATCTACCGCATCGCGGCCTCGGGCGGGAACAAGCAGAAGGAGTATTTCGCGCGCGGCCATGAGGTGGATAACCGGGCGGCCAAGCTGATCTTCACCCGGCTGGCCTCAACCAACAACGACACGCTGACCTCCTACGTCTCGCTCCTGATGACCTCGGGGCTCGATCAATGGCAGAACCCGGCGATCGACGAGGCGACGGCGGTGTCGGATTTTGATTTCCGCACGATCCGCAAGAAGCCCTTTTCGGTCTATCTCGTGGTCCAGCCCCTCATGGTGAAACCTCTGGCACCCCTGATCCGGCTCTTCTTCTCCGATCTCCTTTCTGCCATGCAGGAAAAGGACCCCGGACCGGATGAGCCCTGGCCGGTGATGATCATGCTCGACGAGTTCAATCGTCTCGGCAAGATGCCCATCGTGGTCGAGAGCATCGAGACCCTGCGGACTGATCGTGGCCATCTGGCCGTCGTCACTCAGACCATCCCCGCCCTCGATGAAATCTATGGCGAGAACACCCGCCGTGCGCTGCAGGGCAACGCGGGCGTGAAGCTCTATCTCACGCCCTCGGATGAGAAGACCGTCGAGGAGCTGAGCAAGGCGGTTGGCAAGACCACGAAGACCGTCATTACGCGATCCCAGTCCATCGGCAAAAACCCCTTTGAAGGGCGCAGCCAATCCACACGGACTGAAGAAAGCTCTTTGTTGCCCGAAGATGAAGCGCGCCGTCTGCCCCTCGACGAGATTGTCATGGTCATCGATGCCCAGATGCCGGTCCGGGCAAAGCGGATCCAGTACTTCGACGACCGGATGTTCAAGGCGATCCACGGGGCGCAGACGGGCGAGTTGCCGTTTCCGGAACTGGGGGGAGGCGGGGCCCAGGGCACGCTACCGCTGAGTATGCGCGCCATGCCGATGACGCCGCCATCGGACGGGCAAAGCGGACCCAACACCGAAGTGGACGCTGCACACCAGGCCGCTGCTGGTCAGCCGTCAGCGCATGTCGTTCCAAAGAAAACCGCGCCCGTCGTTCAAGCTGTGATCGCCGAGGAACAACGCCAGATGAAGATGGATTTTGGGAGTCAGGTTGCGGATGCTGAGGCAGCGGGGGAACGAGATGAGGCGCAGTTGCGCTCCGCTGTCGATGGCTTGGACGACATGGAAGCGATGCTGCGAGAGGGTGATGGCGGTGAAAAGCTGGTTGCGCGATAGGGTGGCGGGCACGATTTTCTGCTAGGCGGGCGGGGAGCGGTCTTTCGCTGCGAGCGCAAGGCGGCAAATCTCCCTCATCAAAGCGGCCTAAACTGTCCCATTGGCGCTGACGTCATGCGATCCAACGTCCTAGTTGTTCACGGTACGTAGGCAAGAAATTCGTCGTACTCATGACGGTTAGTGGACCAGCGTTTCGCTCCCTGCGGACGCTGGCGCTGACCGCATGTAGTCAGCAGAAGCCTTTGTTTGGCGCGCGAGATCGCGACGAAGTAAGCTGCGCGTTCCGCTGATGGCTCGCCCCAAAAGGTTTCTTTTTCGACCCCAAGGATGACTACCGTATCGAACTCCAGGCCCTTACTCTTGTGCACCGACATAATGCGAACAGCGCTGTCACCCGAAAATGAGGCTAGAGCTGTTGATGAGTCCGCTTGGCTCTGCAGCAGCATGTGCGCATGCTCAAGAGTTTGGGCGATGAGCTCATCGAAGCGATCGCCATGCTCATAGTCCGGCGATAAAGAGATGAGACTATCACGCCCAACATTGTCTACCAGTGATATGGCGAGAGCTTGCAAATCGTCCATCTGCCGAAGATCGAGCTCATGCGCCGCAATCTTCTGCTTGGTTTCGTTTACGAAGCGATCCCAGCGTGATCGCAGCTGATATTCTCGTTCCTCGTCATAGCCATGGTTGAAAACAACCAGATCAAGCAAACGACGATAAGCGGAGGGTTGGCGCGAGCCACTTGCGATCAGAAGAAAATCGATGAGTAGGGAGGCGACCGGCTCCGACGCCAAGTCCTGCTTCGTATCTTCTTCCCGAAACGGAATCTCTTCCGCCTCAAAAGCAGCCACGAGACGCCGACAATAAAGACTTTGTTGTTTGCTGACTAGGATCGCAATCTCGGAGGGCTCGATGCCATCGTCGATCAGGTCGCGGATTCGCTCCGCCAAGCCACTGGCTTCGTCATCGTCATCTTCAAATCGAAGAATGCAAATCTCACCCTCGTCGCCAATGATATCGGCATCGTTGAGCGCTGCTGGCGGATCCATCACTTTGACCATCGCATTCTGCATCCGACGGAGCGCCGGCGCGGAACGGAAATTCTGATAGAGATTGCGCGGCAGCGCATCGAAAGCGTCGGCGAAGGTATGGAAGATTCCCTCGAGCGCTCCGGCCCAGCCCATGATGCTTTGCTTGGTATCGCCAACAGCCGTCAGGATTGTCGGGGTGTCCCCGAAACAAGCGAGTATCAGGCGATATTGCTCATCCGTGCAGTCTTGAAACTCATCCAGGAAGACATGGCTATAGGTCTGTCGCACCGCATTTCGGGCGACTAGGCTGTCTTCGATGATCTTGCAAGCGAGCGGCACCATGTCGGCGAACGTGATGGACTGGTGCTGCACACGGCGCGGGCCAATCGAATAATCAGGGTTTAGCGCATCGCGTCCGCTCAGCACCGGGCGAAACCGGTCAATGATCCGTTTAGCGAAGGCATGGAAGGTGTGGCTATCGAATCGCGCAGCCAGCCCAGGTCCACAGCGTTTCCGGACGCGTCCCTTGAGATTTTGGCTAGCATCAGTCTTGAACGATATGGCGAGGATCCGGCGAGGGTAACGGCAAGTTCCAGTGCGAAGCAGGAAGTCGGCACGTTGCGCCAACATTTCAGTCTTGCCAGCGCCGGGACCCGCGGTGAGGGCCAAATTGCGCGCAATCTCTGTTGCAGCAGCCAATGCGTTCGGCTCAAGCGTTAAGCCATCCACGGGAGACCATCGTTCCACTGCAATCATTCAGGTAAGCCTTCGAGCTCGGTTTCGACATAGTCGATTAGCGCGGTCATGGCCGCGGGCATGTCCGCAGCAATTTCTGCATCATCAATCGCTGCCATTGCCCGTATATGCCAAGCTGGCTTGCTGCCTAACTTGAAGCGACGGTGGTAGGCATCGAACAGCTGAAGCTGGTCGTCTGTATATTGCCCTGCCACGGTATCGTGTTTTTTGCCGAGGACAGCCTTGAGCGTTGTCTCATCTGGTTCTTCGCGCTCGTCATCTTCAACTCGATAGACTTCGGCGAACGCCTCGATCATCATAAAGTCGAGATCAAGCGGCGACGAAAAGAAGACGCCGCGCTCGTTGAAATACTCGAACCAATCATCGTCATCGATCAAAAGTCCTTGTTCGCTATTCCAAGCAGGGATGGCTGCTATTTCATCTTCGTCAATGCCCGCATTCTCCACGTCGCTATATTTCAGAAGTTGCTTCGCAGCGTACTTGATCCTGCCCCAGCCACCCTGAAAGCGGGCAAGGTCGAGATCAAGCAAAGTCGCGTGCGGGATGCCCAGCCCATGCAGTAACCGCCAGAAATGGTTGACGTGGCGCCCGCCCAAAGGGACAACCGAGATCGATGCATCATCCGTGAGAACGCCGCGTGCAGCGAGCATCCGCGGCAGGACGACCTCTTCGCTGTCGCCTTCACCCAGAATGACGAACCGGGCAAAGTATAGTTCAGGGAAGGCGTGTACGGCTTCACGCACATATTTTGCCGCGTCCTCATTTTCCGGGAGAACAACCCGAGCGACGACCGTTCGGCGATCGCCGTCTAACCGCAGATAGCGGATAGTCTCAGGGGCGACGCGACGCAAAAGTGATGGGGCGTGCGTAGCCACCAAGGTCTGTGCATTCTGACCGTTTGCAAATTCGGAAATCGCGCGGATTACGCGCCCGAGATAGTGCGGTGAAAGGCTGTTCTCCGGCTCTTCGACCGCGATTAAGGTAAAGATGGCGGGCCGCAGTTTGTCGATGTCGAAAGCTTCTAGTTCACCGGCGAGCACCTTGTCGCCGATCTCGCGCATTGCGAGCACCAGAGAGATATACAGCAAGGATTGCTGACCGTCGCTTAGTCGTGAGAAGTCGACGAGCGACTCGCCGTGGCCTGGCGTGAAGGTAAGGCTCAGATGGCGGAGAAGCGCGTTGACCTCACTTTGCGCAAAAGAGATTGACGGGTTGGCGAAAAACTCGCCCCTGTGAAGCTGGCCCCAGATGTCGGTCAGCGAGTCGCTGATGCCTTCAATGGCGGCGTTCCCACTTAGGGCATCGGTAATTTGCGCTGTAAGATCATTGACCTCAGTCCGCTCGACGCTCCAGTCGGCGGCTCGCAATGCCCGGCCCACTAAGGCGTTGGCGGAGTAAGAGATATGGTCCGATGGATCGCGGCGAGCAGGGAGGTAATGCACCTGAATGGCGTTGCGATCTTGCTTGGAGGCCCGGCTTTCCTCTACGGGCAACCCGTCCTCGTCAGCTTCGGTAACGTAGGTGAAGGTTTCCTCGATATCACCGTCCTGATCGAGAGTTGCTGCCAATCGGAAGCGGACGCGGACGAACTCATCATTGTCCACCATGAGCATATGCGCGAAGTTGCCGGGCACCGCGGGCATATCGACGTTTTCCAACTCAAGCTCTGGAAATTCGAAATCGGCCTCGATCCAAAGACTGCGCTCTTCTGGTGCCGCATCGTGCGCCTCGTCGGCGGGAATATGAAAATCGGAGGTTCTGATCTTACGCTGTGCGGGATCGAGACTGAACATCCTTGCCAGCGCCTGCAGCACCGCTGTCTTACCGGCGCCGTTCGGTCCAAGAATGAACGTTGTATCGTCTAACGGGATTTCTGTCTCGACGCCCCCAAAGCATCGGAAGTTGCATATACGCAAATGCGTGAGCTTCATGGTGCCTTCTCCACTGACAAATCGTACCTCCAAAAATTACTTTAGCGGCTGTTCATTGAATCACCTTCTGTAATTGTCATTTAGAAAGCTACCCTCGCGCTCTGCATATTTTTCTTCAATCAGACTGACTTGGTCAGAACCCGTATTGCCTCTCCAAGCCCGACAGATCTCCCATTGACTGCTGAACGCAGGATTGTTTGCACCAGCTCCAATGGCAAGGTTTTTACTGGTGAGTGTTTATGGGACCCTCGTTCATCCATGGCTCAGCGGCCTTGCAAAACATAACGTCATCACCGTCGCCCCAATCTTCCAAGCCTAGCCAGTTGCGCCATCATTTGCGATCCGGTTCCGGTGGATGGACTGCCCCCTGCAGGTGTCACATTTGCCATTCCCGGCCGTTGCGGCATTTGTTGGGCTCCAAAGAATTGCCGTGCTCTGAGTGCTGCATATTCTGCTCCACTGGCACCACCAACAAGATACCGATTGTAAGCCTGCTGATTGCCCATCGCAGCGCGCGCAAAGCTGTAGCTTCCTGCCAAGCCCCCAGACAGCGCAGGCATCATGATGTTGCCGGAGATCGCGCGGACGATGAAGGGCGTGGCGATAATGAAGCCCTTGGCCA
>JBAUHN010000092.1:0-2162 GCA_049680295.1 Sulfitobacter sp. | reverse complement strand
CCAACCAGCGCGCATTGATCATCAGCACATAGCCCGTACCTGTAGAAAAATGATTTATGTCGGCCGACCTTTCAAGTGTGCCCACCCATTGCAGTCGATAGTTATTTACATCAGAAATACTGTTCAGAGCTTTGGAAAGAGTGGAATTTACAGCTCAGACAGTTCCTCGGAGCACTCTAAAAAACTGGACATCAGCACTCTTTTGGCGCATCGGATCACACGTAAATGTAGATGAATTCCTCATTTAGCAAATGTCGGCTGTGCGGAGAGGCTGTGTGGAAACTGAGTTGATTGTGTTGCCGAAGACCATTTTTACGTTCACCGTCATTTCGGCGCAGCACCATCAATGCGACTGTTCTGATGCATCGTAGGGGCGGTTCGGACAATTATAGGTTTATTCGAGTGTTTGTGGAGCAATCTGAAGACAAATGAGGCCCTTTACGCCTTCATCGCCGCGATCATCGCTGGGACGCCCATGATGTTCATAACGCGGGTCATGTTGTAGGCGAGGACATAAAGCGCCATCTCCGTCGCCACCTTTTTCAGCGTTCGCATTTTGAAGTGCGTCGCCCCCATCCAAGATTTGATGGTGCCGTAGGGATGCTCAACGGTCATGCTGCGGACCGCCAATTGGGCTGGATCTTTGTCCAAGCGCTCTTGGACGCGATCTAGAACATCCTCCTTGACCCACCGACGAACGCGGCGGTCTTTGCTCGTCGTGCATTTGGCTTTGATCACGCAATCAGCGCACGCGCCTGACGCATATGATTTGATCTCTTTGCCGTCTTGTTGGCTCGTAAATCTGTTTGTCAATTTCTCACCTGCTGGGCAGATATAAACATCCGTTCCTGCATCATATGCAAAGTCAGCTTTATCGAATTGACCGCGCGCACCGGCGTTTGATGTCATCGGTTTGGGAACGACAACCGAGATGCCAGCCTCTTCGCTCGCAACAATCTCCTCACCTTTGTAATAACCTTTGTCCGCGATTGCTGTAAGCTGATCTGTCGTCATGACGTCGTTCGCTGCCGCCGCCATCATCGACAAAGCATCCCGGTCAAACCCAAGCATAGTGACTTCATGCGCAACAATCAGATGGTTGTCCGCTTCGACAGCCGTTTGGACATTATAGCCAACAATACGTGGCATGCGCGCTGTTGTAGCCATTGATCTGGCGTCGGGATCGCTGAATGAGACCTGTGTTTCTCCAGTCTCATCCATCCGCTTTTCAATTGTTCTGTAGCGGACGGCCTCCTTTTGTAGATGTTCCAGCTTTCTCAAAGTGCGTTCCATGCGCGCTTCCGGAAGCACAGTGCCGGTCTGCTCGAACACTTCATCGGCGCGGTCCAACTCGCCTAGATATCGCTCGATCGCTTTGTCGATCTCACCCAACTTCTGGCGCAGCTTGCCACGCGTGTAGTTTTTGGCCTTGGAGTTTACCGCCTTGAACCGACTGCCATCAATCGCGACCACGTCCCCATCAAGCAGATTCAGATTGCGACACAAAGCCACAAACTGCTGACACACCTTGCGTATCGCAGGTCCGTTATCCTTTCGGAAGTCGGCAATCGTCTTGAAGTCCGGCTTCAACCGACCTGTCAGCCAAATGAGTTCCAGATTACGCCCGCACTCACGTTCCAAACGACGCGATGACTGAACTTGATTGAGATACCCGTAAAGATAAATCCGCAGCATCAGCCCCGGATGATAGCCAGGTCGACCAGTGGCAGCGGCCTGCGCGTTGAAGCCTAGCGCCGCTAAATCTAGCATGCTCGCGAAGGCATCAATGGCGCGGACGGCATTGTCCTCATCAACGTAATCATCAAGATGTTCAGGCAGCAACATCGTTTGCTGGCGATCTAAACCTTCGATGAAATGAGACATGAAAAACCTCCATACCGAGTAAGGAAATTGTATCACTAATTGGGAAGCTCGGGGGAGTTTTCACACAGCCTCTCCGCACTCCGCATAATGGGGGGGACTCTCCCAAAAACGCTCGTTTTTGGAACATGTGCAAACCGCGCCGTTTATCGCTGCCACAAACCCCGTTCAAAACTCACGTAATAGTTGAAGGTTTTTGCCTCGTCTGTGTTAGCGGACATTTGCGCGACATGCAGCATCGGTCATTATGGGCTCAAAGCCGACCTTCCGAGGCCCCCACC
>JBAUHN010000091.1:0-3780 GCA_049680295.1 Sulfitobacter sp. | reverse complement strand
GAGGGCCCTGACGCCTATGCGCTGCTGGACAGGCTGACAGCGAACCGGATGCCGCAAAAGGTCGGCAGCATCACCCTGACCCATATGCTCAACCGCGCGGGGCGGATCGAGCTCGAAACGACCATCGTGCGCATGGCGGAAGATCGCTTCTATCTCGTGTGTGCCGCTGTCTTTGAGCAACGCCTGCTCGATCATCTGGAAACGCACTGCAACGGGGCTGATGCCGAGGTCACAGCGCTTTCCAGCTCTTGGGGCGCACTGTCGCTGAATGGGCCAAAATCCCGCGATGTTCTTGGGGCCTGCACCGATGCACCGCTTGATAACGCGTCGTTTCGTTGGCTCTCCGCTCAGGAGATTACCGTCGCAGGCCACCAAGTCTGGGCGTTCCGCATGTCTTATGCGGGCGAGCTCGGCTGGGAGTTGCACATGCCGTTTGCTGCGGTGGTCGATGTCTATTCCGCCCTTTCAGCCGCTGGACAGGCGCACGGCATCACCGATTACGGCAGCTTTGCCATGAACGTCATGCGCATAGAAAAGGGCTTCAAAGGAGCGGGCGAGTTGACCAACGAGGTCACGCTTGCCGAGGCCGACGTGCTGCGCTTTGCCCGAACCGACAAGGACTACCTTGGCAAGAGCAAGACGCTGAACACCGATCTGCCATGGGTCTGCGCCTATCTTGAGATCGAACCTGACGGAGAGATTGATGGTCACGGGGGTGAGGCAATCTTGCTCGACGGCAAAGTGGTTGGGTCAACCGCCTCGGTGGCCTATGGCCCAACTGTCGGCAAGATCCTTGCCTTTGCCTACATCAAACCTGACGCCGCCGCCCCCGAAACAACCCTAGAAGTCGTCATCCACGGCCAGCCATGCGCTGCCCGCGTTTTGGGTGAACCGGCCTATGATCCGCAAAGCCTGCTTCCGCGCACAGATGCCGCGATGGAGCCTGCCGAATGAACCGGATCCACACCCAAACCGACTGGATCGACCGCGCGCGCGCTGTGCTGCCCGCTGCAGGCTTTGGCAATTTCGACTCTGGTATCGTGATAGCACGCGGTGAGGGCAGCCATGTTTGGGACGTGAATGGTAACGAATATATTGATTACCTGATCGGTTCGGGGCCTATGTTGCTGGGTCATGGCCATGAGGAGGTCATGGAGGCGGTCCTAGAGCAGCTGCCTAAGGGCATGACCTTTTTCGCCAACAACGCGCGCGGCATCGAACTGGCCGAGGCGATTGTCGATGCCGTACCCTGTTGCGAGCAGGTGCGCTTTGTCACCTCGGGCGGCGAAGCGGATATGTACGCGATCCGCCTGGCCCGCGCTTACACGGGCAAGACCAAGATCCTGAAATTCGAGGGTGGCTACCACGGTATGAGCGCCGAGGCGCAGATGAGCCTTGCGCCTGCAAGGGCGGTGAATTTCCCTACTGCAGTTCCCGACAGTGCGGGCATTCCGCAAGGCGTGGCCGATGAGATGCTGATTGCGCCGTTCAACGACCTTGAGGCCGTGGCCTCGCTTTTGGCCGAGCATGACGACATCGCAGCTATCATCGCAGAGCCCTTGCAGCGGATCATCCCTGCTGCACCAGGCTTTCTGCAGGGCCTGCGCGAACTGTGTGACACACATGGCGTCTTGCTGATTTTCGACGAGATCGTGACCGGCTTTCGCCTTGCCTATGGTGGCGCGCAGGAGCGTTATGGCGTGACACCCGATATCTGCACGCTGGGCAAGATCATCGGTGGCGGCTTCCCCTTGGCAGCCCTTGGGGCCAGTGCCGAGATCATGGCGCATTTCGACAAGGCCACTGTGGGGACCGAGAAATGGTTGATGCAATTGGGAACGCTGTCGGGCAATCCCGTTGCAGCAGCGGCGGGCCTCAAGACAATGGAAATCCTGCGCCGCCCCGGCCAATATGACCGCCTTCGCACGCTGGGCCAAACGCTGATGAATATGCAAAGCGCGGCGCTGAACGATGCGGGGATTGCCCATCAGATTTGCGGCGATCCAACCCTATTTGATATCTACTTCACGGCCCATGACGTTCAGGACTACCGCAGTGCAAAACATACCGATCCGCAAGACAACGTGATCTGGAACGCCGCCCTGCGCGACAACGGCATCTTCAAATCGCCGGGCAAGCTCTATCCGTCGCTCGCTCTGACACAGGCCGATCTGGACCGGACCGAGCAGGACTTCGTGGTGGCGGCGCAAGCACTTGCACATCACAAATCTTAGCCACCAGCCTGCTAGGGGCCTTGCACCAGCCCTTTCACCAAGGCATCGACAAAGGCGCGGGCATTGGTCAGCTCTGTGCGCCTTTCGGTGAACAAGGCATAGGCTGGCACAGTGGCAGTGGCGAATTCGGGCAATGGGTTGCACAGCGTTTTATCTGCCAGCGCATCGCGCCCCGAAAATTCAGGGAAGATCGCAAACCCGCCGCCCTCAGCCAAAACCGCACGGATCATCGGGGCGCTGTTCACGACAAGCTGACGCTTCGGCGCAATCACGGTTTCACGGCCGTCCTGTGCAAAAAGTGCCATCTTGCGCGGCATCGTCGGGGTGCGCAGCCACAGCAGACCGTTCAAGTCTTGCACGTCTTTGATCAATTTGGCCTGTTCAGGCCCGCAGCAGACCACACCGCGAGTCTCGAACAGCTTGCGCGCAAGGCGGGGATCATCCCCCGGATCACTAATGCGAATGGCTAGATCGACGCGCGCGGCGACAGGGTCCAGCACGGTGTCATCGAGCGTGATGTCCAGTGCCACATCGGGGTGCGCTTGCGCAAATTGCGCGACCACGCGGCCAAAGCGGGGGCCTGACGCAACAGTCGGCGCGGTCACGCGCAACCGACCGCTCAGGGCGCTTCCCGCGCCGCTCATGCTGTCCAGACCGCTTTGGAGTGCGCCCGCTATGGCGGCGGCATGGGGCAAAAACGCCACTCCCGCCTCGGTCAGTGCGATTTTGCGGGTCGAGCGATACAAAAGCTGACGGCCCAGCCGCGCCTCCAGATCCGAGATCATCTGACTGACATAGGGGGGCGACAGGCCAAGGCTATCGGCGGCCGCGCGAAAGCTGCCTTGTGCGACAACGGCTTGAAATACGGCGACAGGGCGTAACAGATCAAGATTATTCATAGGTAATACCTATCAATACATTCGGCTAATCGCCAATACTAAAGAATGCTTCGGTCGGTCATCTTCAACTCATCTGCAAAACAGGAGTGAATGATGCTGAAACCCCTTACCGTAACCGCCGCCCTCGCACTTAGCGCAGGCTTTGCCACTGCACAGGACACATCGATGACCGGACCAATTTACGAAATCGCTATTCAGGAAGTCAAAAACGGCGATGTTGCCGACTGGACTGCCGCACGTGCGCCGCTGCTCGAAGGTCTGGCCCAGACGCCGGGCGTTGAAGAAGATTGGACACTCAAGGCATTCTTCACCTTCCCGGAACCCGGCCCGCGGCCCGTTTATGTCGGCCTGACCCGCTGGTCTTCAATCGAGGATTTCGGCGCCGCGTCAAAGGCGATGATGGGCATGCCGGTGGTGCAATCCTTCTTTGAAAAGGTGAACATGCAAGCCTTCGTGCAGGTTTCTCCCGCAGATGGCGCGCCCTTTATCCTTGAGGACTACATTAACAAACCCGGTCAGGTTCTCGAGGTTGCCGTGCGCACGCCCAAGGCGGGTGAAGAGGGTAACTTCGACGCCGCCCGCGCTGGTTTTTTTGGCAAGGTGGCGGAGCAACCCGGCTATATCTTTGATCGTGAGTTCGTCACGGC
>JBAUHN010000090.1:0-3080 GCA_049680295.1 Sulfitobacter sp. | reverse complement strand
CTGCATTGGCGTCTCCGGCCTTTCGTGCGTCTCGGGCCTGCAATCCCCCCAATATGCCCTGCGACATTCTGGCAAAGCCCTGCGTCCAATGGCCAACTGGGGAATAATCTGCTCCCTGCGCCATCTGAGCCTGAGCAAGCCGCTTCTGCATCGCCACCTCTTCGGGTGTCATGCGCCGGCCACCTTCGCCGAAAACAAACGGTTCGGGAGGCGTCCTCTTGTCTGGCATCATGTTCATAGCACGGCCTCGGCGTAGTTGACCGCCTTGAACCCGCCGATTTCCTGGACAGCTTCCGGGTTCACCTTCTCAACATCCTGCGCCATCACGCCGATATGCATTGGGCCACCTGACTTGTATCTGTACAGGAATACCGGCAGGCCATTGTCGAGCGTACCGACGCGGGAAATATTCTCTTTCAGGCGAATGTCTGACCATTTGCTAACCGCTGCGCCGCCAAGGGAACCAGCAAGGCCGAACAAGCCGCCCATCAGGCCGCCGCTGTTCGCAACCTGTGACTGGTACTGATCCTGCACCATCCCGGCATAGTCTACGCCACCGACCCCAACTTCTGGCGTTGCCCCCGACATGGCGGCCGGGTTCGATACCTGCGAGCCGGAAAGAAGCGCGTTCAACTCGTTCATTGGCTGGTTGCGCGTTGCCAGATTCTCGCCAAATGCTTGCCCGCGTGAATTGAGCGCCAACTGGTTCATCTGGTCGGTGTTGGCGTTGGTCATGCGCTGCATCTCGGAATCCCAAGCCGCGCTGCCGGGGCGCAAACCGGAGTTGATCATCTTCGACCGCAGCGCCGCTTCGTTGCGTTCCTGCTGCGGCAAGATACGCGATGTGGCGAGGTCATAAGACCAGTCGGCCGCATCCTGATTGGTGAACTCGAACGGATCAGATAGAGCATCCTTGACCCTGCCTGACTGTTCCTGCGCAATATTCGCCATGTTCGTCTGAGCGCCCTGCGAACTGTCGAAAATCGCCTGCTGCTCGGGGCTGAAATTGGTCGTCTGCTGATAGCGCGGAACCTCGACCCAGTTGCCGAAGCTGTCCTGAAACCGGGTGTTGCCGATCTGGTCATAGTTCACGCTGCCCCAAGGGTTGACCTGATCGACCATGTTGAGGTTTTGCTGCGTGACAGCGGTTGACAGATTAACACCAGCCTGCGCTTGAGCGGTTGCGACCGGATCGGGTGCCTTCGGTGTTTTCAATTCATGTACTCCTTGACAAAAGCACCATACCCCATACTGTTGCAGACGTCGTGCGTGGCCGCAGCTGGCGGCACTTGAAAGGCGCGCCCAGTGTTGACGAACTTAAGGCTGGAGGTGTCAGGCGCGGAAGTAACGGCTTCAACGAGCTTGCTCAACGTAGAGCCTTGGAGGCTAGAAAGGCGAACCGTTGAACTCACTTTTTATTGCTTCCTCATTCTGGAAGCACCTGAAGGAGTTCAGCGGCGCTGCTATCAGTCGGCACAATAGCCAATTTCCATTCTGTATGCAAGATACCAATGATAATGGCATCCTGCCCCACGCCGAAATGGTTCCTCAGTCGCCCTTCGACCTTCCCGCCGAGTCTTTCGGCATATTCGGCCACCTTTGGAAAGCGCGTCGTGGCGGTCATTCTGAGGCACCCAAGCTGGCCAAAGACATATTGCCCCACTGCCTCGGCAAAGCCCTTCGTCCATCCTGTCCCGGCTATCGTGACATGAACGTCAAAGCCCTCGAACTGGTTGAACAATGCGCCGGCGATAATCTCGCCATCGCGTTCAATCCCCATGACTGTATAAGGGGGGCAAAGGGGATAACCTATTTTCTGCGATATGAACCGCGCAACCCGTTCGTCGGCAACGATCAAGTGACAACCTCGGCGTTGGTATGCAGCGTCTGGAAGTCGATCAGTTCAACGTCGATCGGCGCCAGAGATCCGCTTGTAACCTGATAGCAAGGTGCAATGGAATATCCTGCCGCGCCGGCTGAGTTCCAAGGCTGGTTTATGATGGCCAATGTCGACGCGCCCCAAGTGGTCTGGCCCCAAACAGCAGAACCCCACTGGTTCGAACCGAATACAGGCGTTGCATCGGGTGCAGCGGGGAGTTCAAGATTGAAGTCGGTCAATACATCGCACCGCTCGATGATCCGTGTGTTTGCGCGGGTTCGGGCGCGCACCATCTTGCTCACCTTGAGGGCGAAAGACGAACCCATGTCATCGAACAGCGGAATAACGACGCCGGTATAGGTTTCCTCGTCATCGAGCCCGCCCACCATTGCCTGATAAACGCAGCCATCGGCCGACCCAAAATACATGCGGCCCTGGAACACCGCGAAGCAGCGCGCTTCCCAGTTCGTGAACCGGCTCCATGCCCCAGTGTCGGTATTCGAGACAAAAACAACAGGATCATTCGAACCAACCATGTTGGGCGGGGCGATTAGGGCAATTTTCTGTTCCGGCCAGACCATCGACTGCCAGTTCAACGCCCCGCGCCTTTCCACAGCGTCCGACCAGGCATCGGCAATGCGGTAACTGACCGTAGCGACATTGAGCGCGGTCACATCGAGAGAAATGGCCTTCGAAAGCGGAACCAGACCAACGGTCGTCGCTATGGCCAGATCGCCGCCACCACGGATATATGCGCGCTTTCCGAGTGGGGCCCCGACCCGGTAGACACCAACCTTGCGCCAATCAGCCGTGCTGTCGGGATTGTCACCCTGAAAGATAGCCACCTCGCCCTCACTTGTGACGAAGATATTCTGTTCAGACAGACCTCCAGATCCGCCTGCCTCAAGCGACCAAGGCTGACCGAACATCAATGACCCGCCATTGGGGAAGATGCCGCCCATTGGGAACTCTGTAGCGGTGCCGCCGATAGAATCGACGTCCAGATACCATGCGGACAGGCTATTCTTTTCGAGGAAATAGAGCCGGGACTTGTACGTCCAGACAAAAGACATGTCGGCGCTGGTCAGGTCGCCAAAGTCAACCCCTGCCGCGGCAATTTCCTGCGTTCCATCCGCATCAGCAGATCCGGTGGTTTCGTCGGTGATTGTCTCGTTATCATCAAAGGTACCGGTCACATCGG
>JBAUHN010000089.1:0-17925 GCA_049680295.1 Sulfitobacter sp. | reverse complement strand
GCGTCAACACGGGCGCTGCATAAGGGGCGCCGATGTCAGACCCTGCGCAGGCATCCATCATCGCGGCATTGTCGCGCACGGACCGCGACAAGAAACCGTCGATCGCCATGCCGGCCCAACCTTCGCCGGCCGCCGGCCCGTCGGGAAATCGCCCGCGCGTTGCCTTAAAGCCAAACAACCCACAGTTTGAGGCCGGTATCCGCACCGACCCACCCCCATCGGAGCCGTGCGCCATCGGGACCACACCCGCCGCGACCACCGCCCCCGCGCCACCTGATGATCCGCCAGAAGTATGTTCAGTGTTCCACGGGTTGCGTGTTGGGCCACCATAGACATCGGCCTCGGTCACAGGTCCGATACCACCTTCAGGCGACGTCGTGCGCCCGAAAGTCACCACGCCCGCCCGGCGGATACGCTCAAAAATCGCACTGTCGTAGGTATAGTGAGTGTTGGCCAGTAACCTGGACCCGTTATGCGACGGAAAATCCCGCGCTTCTGCCCCAAGGTCCTTTAGCAGGAATGGAACACCCCGAAAGGGCCCCTCTGGCAGACCGTCTGCTATAGACTTGCGCGCCACGTCTTCTTGCAACAGTGTCACGGCATTTAAGGTCGGATTGACCGCCCGTGCCCGCGTAAGGGCCATGTCCAGCAATTGCCCCGGCGAAGCAACGCCCGATTTGACAAGTGCCGCCAACCCCGTCGCGTCATAGCTGTCATATTCGTCCATATCCGGGCCTTTGTGTCATGGTATGTCGCCGCGACGCTACCACTCCCAAAGACACGGTATCAAACAAATGATGCAAAACCCGCGCGCGCAAACGCCGATCCCGGCACGGTGGGTTTCCGGTTTCGGTGGTCCTAAAACATGTCTTGCGGCGCAGCCGTGCAATCAGGTCAGGATATGTTCAGATTTTGAGGTTCGGAATGATCTGCTTTTTCCGGCTCATCACTCCGGGTAAGACGACCGTGTCGCCCGAGACAACCGCGCCAAAAGACTGCTGCGCAATCGCTTTTACCAGGTCATTTGGCACCAACAACGTGGCCTCTTCGTTCAGGATGTCGATCACAAACAGCAATACCTGATCCGCCCCGTCTGCTGACGCCACATCCGGCATCGCGGCCATCAAAGCATCCTTGCGCCCCAGTACCATCTGCGGCGATGTGGTTTCCAGCACCGAGACGCGCAACTGCGTGTCGCCGACTTTGTATTCTTTGCTGTCCATTCGCAGCAATTCAGCCTCGGAAAAGCTTGAGACGTCAGATTTTGCAGCAAACATTTCGGCGGCATAGGCGGCAATATCAACGCCCAGATCCTTGGCCAGAGCCTCGGCAATCGCGCGGTCCTGATCGGTGGTTGTGGGGCTGCGGAATTCCAGAGTATCCGACAGAATGCACGACAGGGCAGCACCCTTGATTGCATCCGGCACCTTTGCACTATGGGCACCAATGGTCTTCCACATGATCGTGGCAGTGCAGGCCAGCGGTTCCATCACAATATGGATCGGGCCTTTGGTCTCTAAACCGCCAACCAGCTTGTGGTGGTCAATGATTGCTTTGATGTCGCAATCGTTGATCCCGTCGGGCAGTTCGGCTGGGTTATTGGTGTCTACGATGACGACAGGGGTCTCAGGTGCGACATGCGAAATGATCTCTGGCTTGTCCAGCTTCCAGCGATCCAGCACAAACAGGGCTTCGGTATTGGGCTCGCCCAACAGGACCGGTTTGGCATCAACGCCGTGAAAATTCTTGAGATACCAGGCCCAGATGATCGGGCTGCCGGTGCTGTCCGTGTCGGGGGATTTATGGCCAAATACGAGGGTCGTCATTTCAATTATCCTGTGCTTCATCGCGTCTGCTTGCGCGCCTTATAGAAGCGCGTTTCACAGATGTCATCCTTTCTTTGCTGCGCTGCGGCAATTACCCGGCTTATCAAAGTCCGAATTCGGCACGCTTTCTCTTGCTCAGACCTGCGGCGACGATGTCGTGCGAAGCGATCAGGTGCTCCTTCAATGCGGCGTCTGATAATCCCGGCTCGCCATAATGTTGCAACCATTTCATGCCGCGTGATGCTAGATAGGGCGCAGGCCTTATGCCCGGCTGATCGCCTAAAACTTCGAACGCTAACTCAGAAACTTTGAATGTGAACGCATCCTTGCCGTCGTTCCACCCGCAGATCGCAAAGACTTTTCCCGCGACTTTCCAAACGTCCGAATTGCCCCATTGGACAACGTGGCTTGTCGCCTTCAAGCTGGCGCAAAAGCTGTTGAATTCGTCGCGTGTCATATGCGGATGCTAGCGGGTTGGAGGCGGAAAGAAAATGCTGATAGTCTGATGCTCATGACCAAACCACGCGAAACCGATCTCTATCCCCCGATCAAAACATTCCTTGAATCCCATGGCTATGTCGTCAAGGCCGAGGTCGGTGCCGCAGATGTGGTTGCCGTCAGGGGGGCAGAACCCCCTGTTGTGGTCGAACTAAAGCTGGGATTTTCGCTGGCGCTGTTTCATCAGTGTGTGGCGCGGCAATCGGTGACCGATGATGTGTATCTGGCTGTGGCGCGTCTGCCCGGCAAGCGGTTTGCGTCCGCCTTGAAAAGCAACAAAGCCCTTGCGCGCCGGTTGGGGCTTGGCCTGATCACGGTTCGGTTAAAGGATGCGCTGGTCGAAGTGCATTGCGATCCCGGCACGTACAAGCCACGCAAATCTCCCAAACGCACCGGGCAGTTGCTGCGCGAATTTGCCCGCCGTGTCGGCGATCCGAATGCCGGTGGGCAAACGCGGGCCGGCTTGGTGACAGCTTACCGCCAAGACGCCTTGAAACTAGTGCTTTATCTTTACGAAGTCGGCGCAAGCCGCGGCATTGATGTGGCGCGTGAAACCGGCGTGGACAAGGCGACGCGGATGATGGCAGATGATCATTATGGCTGGTTTGAAAGGGTCGAAAAAGGTATCTACGGGCTTACCCCAGCCGGTGCCGAGGCCGCCAATACCAGCGCCCGGATTCTTGGCAGTGTTTAGCGACGCCCAGACACCAAAATTTTGTTGATCTGAACGGTTGACACCTGCCGTCATGCTCCTTAGCTATACGCCGTTAGCACTCAGATGAGTTGAGTGCTAATGAGTCCCGGACCCAATCGAAGGGCAGGGGCTGTAAGGAAAACTTTGAGCCTTAAGGAGCTGCAAAGATGGCATTGAAACCGCTTCATGACCGCGTGTTGGTTCGCCGCACGGAAAGCGAAGAAAAAACTGCTGGTGGGTTGATTATCCCCGATAGCGCAAAAGAAAAACCCTCCGAGGGTGAAGTTGTGTCCTGCGGCGAAGGCGCGCGCAAGGACAGCGGCGAGCTGATTGAGATGGCTGTAAAAGCTGGTGACAAAATCCTGTTCGGCAAATGGTCCGGCACAGAGGTTACACTCGATGGCGAAGAACTGTTGATGATGAAAGAAAGCGACATCATGGGCATCATCTCCTGAGATCAGGAGACGCCGGGCCCTCGCGCCCGTCCCGAGATTAAGCTGACATCAAATTAAGATTTAGGAGAGACAACTATGGCTGCTAAGGACGTCAAATTTGGCACCGATGCCCGCTCGCGAATGCTTAAGGGTGTAAACATCCTTGCCGACGCGGTAAAAGTTACACTGGGCCCAAAAGGCCGCAATGTGGTTCTGGACAAATCCTTTGGCGCACCGCGCATCACCAAAGACGGTGTATCGGTTGCCAAGGAAATCGAGCTGGAAGACAAGTTCGAAAACATGGGCGCGCAGATGGTCAAAGAAGTGGCCAGCCGCACCAATGACGAAGCAGGCGATGGTACAACAACTGCCACCGTTCTGGCGCAGGCAATTGTGCGCGAAGGCATGAAATCGGTTGCTGCTGGCATGAACCCGATGGACCTGAAACGCGGCATCGACATGGCAACAGCCAAGGTCGTTCAAGCGATCAAAGACGCCGCCCGTGACGTCAGCGACAGTGCTGAAGTGGCACAGGTCGGTACAATCTCTGCCAATGGCGAAGAAGAAATCGGTCGTCAGATCGCAGACGCCATGCAAAAAGTCGGCAACGAGGGTGTGATCACCGTCGAAGAAAACAAAGGTCTGGAAACAGAAACCGATGTTGTCGAAGGTATGCAATTCGACCGCGGTTACCTGTCGCCCTATTTTGTCACCAACGCCGACAAAATGACGACCGAGCTGGAAGACTGCATTGTCTTGCTGCACGAGAAGAAACTGTCGTCCTTGCAGCCAATGGTTCCCCTGCTTGAGCAGGTTATCCAAAGCCAAAAGCCACTGCTGATCATCGCCGAAGATGTTGAAGGCGAAGCTTTGGCAACGCTTGTGGTCAACAAACTGCGTGGCGGTCTGAAAATCGCGGCTGTCAAAGCCCCGGGTTTTGGCGATCGTCGCAAAGCCATGTTGCAGGATCTTGCCATTCTGACCGGTGGTCAGGTGATCTCCGAAGATCTGGGCATGAAGCTTGAATCCGTGACCATGGACATGCTGGGTTCTGCCAAGAAAGTGCAGATCACCAAGGATGAAACCACCATCGTTGACGGTGCCGGTTCCAAAGACGAGATCCAGGCACGCGTCGCTCAGGTGCGCAATCAGATCGAAGAAACAACATCTGACTACGACCGTGAAAAGCTGCAGGAACGTGTTGCCAAACTGGCAGGCGGTGTTGCTGTGATCCGCGTCGGCGGCATGACCGAAGTCGAAGTGAAAGAGCGCAAGGACCGCGTTGACGATGCATTGAACGCGACCCGTGCGGCCGTGCAGGAAGGTATCGTTGTTGGCGGTGGTGTAGCCCTTGTTCAGGCTGGCAAAATGCTGATCGACATGGAAGGCGAAAACAACGACCAGACCGTTGGTATTTCGATTGTGCGCAAAGCACTCGAAGCACCGCTGCGTCAGATCGCTGAAAACTCTGGTGTCGACGGTTCCGTCGTTGCCGGCAAAATCCGTGAAAGCTCGGACGCCAAGTTTGGCTTTAACGCGCAGACCGAAGAATATGGCGACATGTTCAAGTTTGGCGTAATTGATCCGGCAAAAGTCGTGCGTCACGCACTGCAGGATGCGGCCTCGATTGCCGGTCTGTTGATCACAACCGAAGCCATGGTTGCCGACAAACCGTCGAAAGACGGCGGCGGCGGCGGTGGTGGCGGCATGCCCGACATGGGCGGCATGGGCGGCATGATGTAATACCGCGCATCACTGCGTAAAAAGCTTAAAGGCTCGCCATTTCGGCGGGCCTTTTTTTTGGGCCTGCCATTGGCTGGTCCCAGCACTCTTTGGACCCTAATTCTCAGCTGCTGGCGAAATCTCGGCTTGGCAAATTATCTCGTCGAAACACGCGCAGAATTGGCAATGTTAATCATTCCTTCAAAGTCAGAATGGTAGGAGACAGCAGCCGCCAGCTGAAGGACCCAACCATGTCAGAAACTTTGTCACGCACTAATCACCCGCAGACACGACCTGCTGAATGCGTCGCCGGCGGATCCAAGGATTTCGAGGATTTTGTCTATCTAATTAGCCACGATGTGCGCAGTTCTGTCCGGGCACTGATCGAACTGCCGCAATGGATTGCAGAAGATCTGGAAGAATCTGGTGTTAAATTGGATGGTGCAGTTGCTGAAAACATCAAAATGATGAACCGCCACACAGGTCGGTTGGATCGGATGTTGGTCGATCTGCTGGCCTTTTCACGGATTGGTCGCATGCAACAGGCGCAAATTGTCGATCTGAACGCGGCCTTGACCGATGTTCTGGACGAAATCACGGTTCCCAGCGGTTTTCAGATTATCCGCGCGCTTGACGCGGCCGACGCATTCATCGGTGAACGTGATATCTTAACACTGCTGTCTGCCTTGATCAGCAACGCGATCAAACATCATGACCGTGAAACCGGAAAAATTATCGTCAGCAGCCTGCGCAAAAACAATCAGACGTTGATATCGGTCTGCGACAATGGGCCGGGCATTCCCGAAGGGTATCATGCGCGTGTGTTTGAGGCTATGACGACGCTTAAGCCCCGTGACGAAGTTGAAGGCAGCGGAATGGGGTTGGCCATGATCCAAAAAATCGCACGGCATTATCATGGAACAGCCAGCATTCGCACCAATGCGCGCACGCGCGGAACCTGCATCGAAGTATACTTGCCAAGTCAGTTACGTGCTTAACTCTACGTAAACGCGTGCGAAAATACCGAAAACCAATCTAAAATTGCGCCTTCTATAGTTACAGCCGTTTACCGTTCCCAACGGCTGGCGCGGTACACTGATCCGAAATGAAAGGATCGCGAAAATGCACCAAAGCTCTTACGCCTCAGATCAACAGCCGATCCGTCAATCCATTAAAACGTTGTTGCTGGATGATAATAATTTTGATCGTCAGCGTATCCGCCGGATGAGTCTGAAAACCGACTTGCCGATTGAAATCGATGAGGTCGACAGCATCGAGACAATGAAACAGGCCGTCAAAGCCGTATCATATGATTTGGTGTTGATCGATTACCGCCTGCCAGTTGGTGATGGGCTGACCGCCCTTGATGCAATTCACAGCGGCGCGCTTAACAAAGACCCAGGCACGATAATGATTACCGGCGAATCCAAGGTCGAAACCGCGGTTTCAGCCATGAAACGCGGCTGTCATGAATTTCTGGCAAAAGACGACATGAACACCGACGCATTGCGCGCCGCGATGATGAACGCAATGGTTTTGGCGGGCCACAATCGCATTCCCATCTTGCCCGAAGCCACGCAAAGCGCGCAAATCCGCGACGTTGTCGCCGACGCGCTAAGCGATCCAGAAATGCAAGGAACGCTGGTATCTATTCTCAAAGGACACTTGCGCAATGCAGGCAGCTTGCCATCTGATATGTCGCCCGGCTCGGACCCAGATGAAATGTCACAAATGGTCGAAGCCCTTCTTCGCAATGACGAATTTCAGTTTTTGTTGAATTAACGTGAAACGCTTTAGCGGGCTTTTTCAATTGCTCCGGTCGTATGCGCGCGGCTGGGGCTTGGCGGCACGGAAATGACAGAGTAAGGGCTATGCATGCGTCTGATTTTATTGACCTTGCTAACGATGGTTGCCTTTGCGGCAAATTCCTTGCTGACGCGGATGGCTGTTGATGGCGGCCATATCGATCCTTCAAGTTTTGCGTTGATACGGGTCGTCGCCGGGGCAGTTGTCTTGGCAATGATCTCGACCGTCAGAGGGAGATCAGCGCCTCTGTTCCGCATGAAACAGTGGATCGGTGCGGTGTCTTTGGCTGGCTATATGATCGGTTTCTCTCTGGCTTACCTCACGCTGGATGCGGGTCTTGGCGCGTTGATCTTGTTTGGCGTGGTGCAGATGACGATGTTTGTGCACGGCGCACGGCAAGGGTCAGGTCCGACGCAACGCCAGATGACTGGCGCGGCCATTGCGTTTGCGGGATTGTTGATCGCACTTTGGCCCGGACCGGGCGGCCAAAGCGATCTGCAAGGCGCACTGTTTATGACCGTCGCTGGCCTTGCATGGGCTGCCTACACGATTCAAGGCCGGACATCTTCTGACCCAATTGCCACGACAACCGGCAATTTTCTTGTGTGTTGTCCTTTGCTGGTTGTTTTCCTGATCGGGCCGTCATTGGACGCAAGTGTCACCGGCATCGGGCTGGCAATTTTATGCGGCGGGCTGACATCGGGAGTAGGCTATGCCCTGTGGTACAGCATCTTGCCGAAATTGGACCAAAACACTGCCGCGATTGTCCAATTAAGCGTGCCGATCATCGCCATTGCCGGTGGCGCCGTGTTCTTAAGCGAAACCATTGGCTGGCTAACCTGCGTGGCGGCTGGTCTTGTCGTTGGCGGTATCGCGCTATCAGTTACATCACAATCCGCTCCAACGGATCATACGTAGCCCCACCGCCGTCCGAAAATGCCACCGAGGCCAGACTGTCGGGTTTGAACGATCGCTTCGCGATCTGAGCTTTGCCAACCCAATACCTCGATGTAACTACCCCCTCGGGATCAACCCAATCTGCTGCTGGTTGAGGGTTGCCATCAATTGTGCATCGAAAGAAAACCTCGATCTGATGAAACCCGATCTCAGGATTATGGAATTCGTTGATCAGACACGGCGCGCCGACACGAATATGCAGTCCGGTTTCTTCATGAACTTCCCGGATCAGGTTGTCACGCAGCGACGCGCCGGGTTCCACCCCTCCGCCCGGCGCGCACAGCAGATCGCTTTTGCCGTCCGGCCAGGCGTTGACCAGCAGCAACCGGTCATCATGGACAATAACGGCACGAACCGCGATGCGAGGTGGCTTTGGAGGCAAAGGAAAGCGCCTAAATGAAAGACAAAATGATGTAAGGCTTTTGTAACGGCGTGAATGCGACTATCTCAACCCTCATGTTAAAGATTGTCGCCGCCACATTGATTTCAGTCGTCTGGACCGCTTCAGCACAGGCCCGTTGCACGATTTTACTGCACGGATTGGCGCGCAGTGAGACCTCATTCGCGCTGATGGAGGCCGCATTGTGGGTTGAGGGTCACCAGGTTGTGCGCCCTGGCTACGCATCGACTGAAGCGACGGTTGCAGAGTTGGCAAAGCGCACGATCGATGCCGCTTGGGTTGAATGTGGCAGGCCCGCAAAGGTCGATTTTGTGACCCACTCAATGGGTGGCATATTGCTGCGGCAATGGGTGCGCGATAATGGGGCGTCGCGGATTGGCCGGGTTGTCATGCTGGCGCCCCCCAATCACGGCAGCGAAATCGTTGACGCATTGGGTGATATCGCAGCATTTGAATGGATCAATGGGCCGGCGGGACTAGAGCTTGGCACCGGTCCGACGGGGTTGCCCGCGCAATTGCCGCCGGTCACTTTCGCGCTTGGGGTGATTGCGGGTGATCGGTCGCTGAACCCCTATTTTTCATCCCTGCTGCCGGGGCCAGACGACGGCAAAGTCTCGGTCGCGTCAACCAAGGTCGAGGGCATGGCAGACCATATGGTTTTGCCTGTCACCCATACATTCATGATGAACAACCCGCATGTGATCCAGCAGGTCGTCGCGTTTTTGGAAACCGGTCTTTTTGACCGGTCGCTGACCTGGATGGGCGCGGTGTTGGATCAAATTGGCTGTCCAGACGCCAACTGCGTTCCGGGGATCGGAGAACCCGATGCTAAACCTTAATCTGGCGGGCGCAAAAACCCTGGGCCCTGATGGCCTGCATGGGGATGGATTATCCATTGCAGATGGAACCATTTCCAGCACGGTCGCAGGGCGGCGGATTGATCTGACAGGATATCTGGTCCTGCCCGGTATCGTCGACATGCACGGCGATGCCTTTGAACGTCACCTGGCCCCCAGACGCGGCGCGATGATGCAGATGGCCGAAGGTCTGGTGGCGGTTGAAGCCGAGTTGGCAGCAAACGGCATAACCACAGCAGTGTTGGCGCAATTTGTAAGCTGGGAAGGCGGTCTGCGCGGGTTGGATTTTGCGGATCGGGTGTTTTGTGCGCTGCGTGATACCGCGGCCGATCTTGTCACGGATATGCGCGGGCAACTCCGATTTGAGACGCATCTGCTTGATCTTTATAGTGAATTGCCAAAATTGATCAACGATTGGCGGTTAGATTACGTGGTCTTCAACGATCATTTACCGCATGCACGGTTGGCCGATGGACGCAAACCGCCGCGTCTGGTTGGCCAGGCCCTAAAAGCCGGGCGCAATCCGGATGTTCATTTCGAAATGATGCGCGATTTGCACACCTCGTCCGGCCGGGTACCTGCTGCATTGGATAGCCTATGCGCGATATTGCGCGAAAAAGATGTCCAAATGGGCAGCCATGATGACCAAACCCCGGACGCGCGGGCCTCGTGGCGCGCGCGGGGCGTTACAATCTCGGAATTTCCCGAAACCCTTGCCGTCGCTGAGGCCGCCGTCGCGGCAGGGGACACGGTCGTTATGGGCGCCCCGAATGTCGTGCGCGGCGGGTCGCATAATGGCAATGTGCGTGCGGCTGAGTTGGTAGCGGCGGGCGCTTGCCACGCGTTGGCGTCGGATTACCACTACCCATCCCCGCGCCGCGCTGCACTGATATTGGCGGCCTCAGGCGCGGTGGACTTTGCCAGCGCCTGGCGGCTGATTTCATCTGGGCCTGCGGCTGCCTTGGGCCTGACCGACCGTGGCGTTCTGGCACCGGGTAAACGCGCAGATATCGTTATTCTGGATGCTAAGACCAACGCCGTGTCAGCAACCATAGCGGGCGGGCGGCTCAGCTATCTGAGCGGCGACATTGCGCCGCGTTTTATCCGTTGATCAAGGGCTGGTGATGCGGTTGATATGGCCCATCTTGCGACCGGCCTTTGTTTCCACTTTGCCGTAAAGATGTACCGCAGTTTTCGGCATCGCGGCCAAGTCACCCACCTTTTCGACGTCCGACCCGATCAGATTTTCCATCGTAACGTCCGCGTAGCGCGACCCGTCGCCCAAGGGCCAGCCTGCAATGGCACGAATGTGCTGTTCAAACTGGTCGATACAGCAGCCGTTTTGTGTCCAATGTCCTGAATTGTGAACCCGTGGGGCGATTTCATTTACGATCAACCCACCGGGTGTCACAAATAATTCGACGCCCAATACGCCGACATAATCAAGTGCATTCAGGATGTTAGCCGCCAATAAAACCGCGTCCGTTCGTTGCGCAGAACTCAGGCGCGACGGCACGGTTGTCGTATGCAAGATGCCGTTCCGGTGCACATTTTCACCGGGATCAAAACACGCAACCTCACCAGACGGGCTGCGCGCGGCAATGACGGACACTTCGCTGGCGAAATCTACGAAACCTTCCAAGATTGCCGGCGCGCCAACCAAATCCGCCAGAGCAACAGTTGCGTCATCCGTCGTGTTGATCCGAACCTGGCCTTTGCCATCATAGCCAAATCGCCGTGTTTTCAGAATGGCGGGCGTTCCGATTGACACCAGTGCCGCCGTCAGCGATGCAACGTCGGTGATGTCCGCAAAGGGCGCGACGCGCAGTCCCAATGCCTGCAAAAATGTCTTTTCGGTCAACCGGTCCTGACTGATCCGCAACGCCTCGCGGCCCGGATGAATAGGGGTAATCGCGTCAATCACATCCAGCGCGTCAGTCGGGATATTCTCAAACTCGTAAGTCACAATATCGACGGATTGAGCAAATTCCGTAAGTGCTGTGTGATCCTCATAGGGTGCTGTGGTGACGTGCCGCGCCACGGCACCGGCGGGGGGCAATGTGCCGGGTTCAAACACATGGGTATCAAAGCCAAGCCGGGCGGCTGCCATGCTCAGCATCCGGCCCAACTGACCGCCACCCAATATTCCGATTGTAGCACCTGCGGCCAGCGGTTTAGTCATCTGACGGGCTTTCAGGAATTGAGGCGGACAAAGCCGCGCGCCATGCGTCAAGACGTGTGGCGATATCTGGGTCTTGCAACGCCAGAATACCAGCCGCCATTAACCCGGCATTTGCAGCGCCCGGCGCCCCAATCGCCATCGTTGCCACCGGGTAGCCGCGCGGCATCTGCAAGATCGAATACAGACTGTCGACGCCAGACAGAGCACGGGTTTGAACCGGCACTCCGATCACCGGAAGCCGGGTTTTCGACGCAATCATACCGGGCAAATGTGCAGCACCGCCCGCACCGGCAATGATCACCTGAAGACCCCGGTCCACAGCCGTCTTGCCGTAGTCCCACAACCGATCCGGGGTGCGATGCGCCGACACAATGCGCGTCTCGTAAGGGATGCCAAGTTCAGACAGGATGTCTGCAGCCTGTTTCATCGTGGTCCAGTCAGATTGACTGCCCATGATCAGGCCAACAAAAGGTTTGGTCATGGTTGCCCTTTCCGGCCATTTGACGACACGCGGGCACTATAGCCAAATCAATGCCTTAGGCAATGCAGGCGCGGCATTGATTATGCGATGATGTCAGGGGTTAAACGGTCTTCGATTTGCGCGATCAGGTCTTTCAGACGCAATTTGCGCTTTTTGAGACGTTGCAGGGTTAACTGATCGCCTATGCCCTTTTCGATCAAAGCGGCGATTGCATCGTCAAGGTCGCGGTGTTCACGTCGAAACACCTCCAGCTCGACGCGCAGCACATCGTCGTTTTTCATCGAAAGATCGCTGGGCGCGTTCATGTCAGGCAGAATCTCCGGGGCGTTTACATCCGTTGAACATAGGCAATTACCTCTCTTGCGCCTAGCCCTTGCGTCGCGGGTCATCGCGCCCCATATTTAGGTTAACCGGTCGCCAATCTTGGGGCCATTCAACAGACTGTCGCTTGACGTAAAAAGGACGTGTCGTATGACGAAAATGACTCTTGCTTCCTATCCTCACATGTTGGGGTTTGAACAGCTGGAACGGTTGCTGGAACGCACCGCAAAAACCGGCAACGAAGGGTATCCGCCCTTCAACATCGAACAAACATCAGATTTTTCATATCGCATCACTTTGGCCGTAGCCGGGTTTAGCGAGGCGGATTTATCCATCACCGTCGAAGATCGACAGCTTGTGATCCGGGGACGTCAGTCTGACGACGTCGAAGGCAGAGTATTCTTGCATCGCGGCATCGCGGCCCGGCAGTTCCAACGGTCCTTCGTGCTGGCGGACGGGGTAGATGTGGGCGAAGCTGTTATTGAAAATGGTCTGCTGCATGTCGATCTGACCCGCGCCAAACCAAAGACAGTGATCCAGACAATTGACATAAAGAAAGGGTAAAAAATGGAAGCCACCTTTGACGGAGTGCCGAATGAAAAGCCGATCGTTTATGTCAAAACGATTGATATTCTGGACGTGCCGCGCGAGCTGCGCGAGCAGGCGAAAGGGCTAGATCACCTTTACGCCGTGCATGATGCGAATGGGCAACAACTGGCGTTGGTTGCGGACCGGGTGCTGGCATTTCAACTGGCCCGCGCGCATGATTTTTCACCCGTTGCAGTGCATTGAATAAGCCCAAAGCAGCTGCGACGATCTAAAAAAAGGCCGTGGATTGAACCACGGCCTTTTGTTTTTCGAGAAGTTTATTCCGAAACGCTTTAGTTGCCGTTGATAAGCCCCATGCTTTCCAGCTTTAGCAGCACTTGATGCGCGCAGTTATCGACGTCAACTTTTTCAGTCTCAACAGCCAGTTCCGGATTTTCAGGCACATCGTAAGGATCTGAAATACCTGTGAATTCCTTGATCTTGCCTTCGCGCGCCAGTTTGTAGAGGCCTTTGCGGTCCCGACGCTCACATTCCTCGATCGAGGTCGCGACGTGGATTTCGGCAAAAGCACCAAACTGTTCTACGTCTTCGCGAACTGCCCGCCGTGTGGTGGCATAAGGCGCAATCGGCGCACAAATCGCAATACCGCCGTTTTTAGTGATCTCCGAGGCGACATAGCCAATGCGGCGGATGTTCAAATCGCGATGTTCTTTGCTGAAACCCAATTCGGAGCTGAGGTTTTTACGCACAATGTCGCCATCCAATAGCGTCACAGGACGGCCGCCCATTTCCATCAGTTTTACCATCAAAGCATTGGCAATGGTCGATTTTCCTGATCCAGAGAAGCCGGTAAAGAACACAGTGAACCCTTGTTTGGACCGTGCAGGTCGCGTGCGCCGCAGCTCGGTCACGACCTCAGGGAATGAAAACCATTCCGGGATTTCCAGACCCTCGGAAAGACGGCGTCGAAGTTCGGTGCCCGAGATATTCAGGACGGTGACCTTGTCGCGATCAAGAATTTCGTCTGCGGGTTCATATTGTGCCCGCTCTTGCACAAACACCATGTGCTTAAAGTCGACCATTTCGATGCCCATTTCATCTTGGTGCTCACGAAACAGGTCCTGCGCATCATAGGGGCCGTAAAAATCTTCTCCGGCTGAATTTTTACCGGGGCCTGCGTGGTCGCGTCCAACGATAAAATGGGTGCAGCCGTGGTTCTTGCGGATCAGCCCGTGCCAGACCGCTTCGCGCGGGCCGGCCATACGCATGGCAAGGTTCAACAGTGACATGCTGGTGGTCGCCGCCGGATATTTATCCAACACAGCCTCATAGCAGCGCACGCGGGTAAAGTGGTCGACGTCGCCGGGTTTCGTCATGCCGACGACGGGATGAATCAGCAAGTTGGCCTGCGCCTCGCGGGCGGCACGGAAGGTCAGTTCCTGATGCGCCCGGTGCAATGGATTGCGGGTCTGAAAGGCGACAACACGGCGCCAGCCAAGTTTGCGGAAATACGCCCGCAATTCGTTTGGTGTGTCGCGACGGGCGCGAAAATCATAGTGGACGGGTTGCTGGATGCCGGTGACAGGACCGCCAAGATAGACTTTGCCCGCTTGATTGTGCAGGTAATTCACGGCCGGATGCGCGTCATCATCGGCGCCAAATACTTGGGTCGCCTCAAGCGATTTATCAGGTGTCCAACGGTCGGTCACTGTCATTGTGGCAAGGATCACACCCTCAAGATCACGCAACGCAATGTCCTGGCCCAATTCCAGCGTTTCCGAGAATTTTTCGTCCACGTCCAGCGTGATCGGCATCGGCCAAAGCGTACCATCGGCAAGACGCATGTTTTTGACTACGCCGTCGTAGTCTTTTTGGTCCAAAAACCCTTTGAGCGGATTAAACCCGCCGTTCATCAATAGTTCCAAATCGCAAATCTGCCGTGGGGTCAGATCCCAGCTGATCAACGCCCCTGCCGCGTCTTTCAGCTTTTGTGCGGATTCGTATGAAACAAAAAGCTCCGGAATCGGGGCCAGGTTAGGTGCTTGCATGGTCTTCTTTCCATTGTTCCGTGGCGGCCGCTTTGGGCCTGAGTATCTGGTCTGCCGTGTCCTAGACTTGGACTATGGCAAAAAACAACCACAAGTTCAGCTTTTTCACAGCGCACATAACGGTTGTGCTGCAAATGCATGGCTAAACTGCGAAAATCCGCCGTTTTCTGGCAGATTCGGTTAGCTTTTGTCGATCAGGGAAAAAACTATGCGGTGTCTTCCGCTTCGGCCAGAAACCGTTCTGCCTCCAACGCCGCCATGCACCCCATTCCCGCCGAGGTGACGGCCTGCCGATATTTGTGATCGGTCAGATCGCCCGCAGCAAAAACGCCCGGGATCGAGGTTTCCGTGCTGTCGGGCTTGGTCACAACATAGCCGCCCATATGGGTTTCCAGCACGTCTTTGACCAGCTCATTTGCAGGTGCATGGCCGATGGCCACAAAAACACCTTTGGTTGGCAGCTCGGTAACCTCACCGGTTTTTGTGTGCTTCACCTTAATGCTTTCGACACCCAGCGGATTGTCCGTACCCTCGACCGAGACCAGTTCATGGAACCACATCGGCTCAATCTTGGGGTTCTTCATTAACCGATCAATCAGGATTTTTTCGGCGCGCAATTCGTCGCGCCGGTGGATCAGTGTGACCTTGGATGCGAAGTTCGTCAAAAACAGCGCCTCTTCCACTGCAGTATTACCGCCGCCGATTACAGCGATCTCCTGGCCGCGATAGAAAAAACCATCGCAAGTGGCGCAGGCCGAGACACCAAACCCTTTGAACTTTTCCTCGGAAGGCAAGCCAAGCCATTTTGCCCGCGCACCCGTCGCAAGGATCACCGCATCCGCGATATATGTGGTGCCGCTGTCGCCCGTCGCCTTAAAGGGCCGATTGCTTAGGTCCAGGCCTGTGATGATATCGCCGATAATCTCAGTGCCCATGGCCTTGGCATGGTCCTGCATTCTGATCATCAGGTCGGGGCCTTGCACCTCACTGTCGCCGGGCCAGTTTTCAACTTCGGTGGTTGTGGTCAACTGTCCGCCTGGCTCAATGCCTTGCACCAATATCGGTTCAAGCATGGCACGGCTGGCATAGACGCCTGCGGTGTATCCCGCCGGGCCTGAGCCGATGATTAGAACTTTGGTGTGTCGCGTCTCAGCCATCTGAGGCCCCCGTTTTCATGCACTGCAGAACCATGGATATAGCCTTGGAATTGTAGGTCTTAAACCCCCTGTATGCGCATAGGGTTCAGCTTTGCGACTTGACAGAGTGGAAAGATTGTTGCGCGGTTGTGAAACATTATTGCGCGCGCTACAGGCGATGATATAACAACCGCAAATTCAGGGGGCAAAATGGCCGGTACACGTTTGGATCCGATTGATCGAAAAATTCTTGCTGAGCTGCAAGCGGATGGACGTATGACCAACGTCGAATTGGCCAAACGTGTCGGAATTTCGGCACCGCCCTGCCTGCGCCGGGTGCGCACCCTCGAAGAGGCGGGCTTTATCCGCGGCTATCACGCCGATGTTGATGCCCGTGAATTGGGGTTTGAGGTTCAGGTTTTTGCCATGGTCGGACTTGCCAGTCAGGCCGAAAGCGACTTGCGTGTGTTCGAAGAATTGTGCCGTGCGTGGCCGTTGGTGCGTGAATGCCATATGCTGAACGGCGAGGTCGATTTCGTGCTGAAATGCGTCGCACCAGATCTGAGCAGTTTTCAAAGCTTTTTGACCGAAGAACTGCTGACAACGCCAAATGTCGCCAGCGTAAAAACCTCACTGGTTATTCGCGGCGCCAAGGATGAGCCGGGTGTACCGTTTGATGTGCTAGAGGCACGGCTGAAAAATTCGGCCTGATGGCTGGCTGAAAACAATCTTAAATGCGCGATGACCAAAAAAAATGCCCACCGGTTTTACGGTGGGCAGAGGTGCCAGAACTCACGATTCGGCGGGGAAATTTTGTTTTTTGATCAGGCAGCCTTTGGAATCTTACCTTCGGTGTTTCGTTTTGCCACATATGCGGCGCGTCTTGCGCCGCGTGTCCACGGCATGATTGTGTCATTTTTGACCGCAGCAACCAGCGCTGACCGGACAAAGCGATTTTCTTTTTTCATTACCTGCACTCCGTAGTCTAAACGGGGCATTCGCCCTCGATTGAACCTAATTTGACAGGACAATCTGGCCGGTTTGCGGCGGATTAGGAAAAATATGGAAAATAATCACGTTCAGATGGGTTTATTGATTACGATATTAACACAATCGGTAAATGCGCGATTTTTAAGGCGATTTTGTCAATTCCAGCACTAGTGAAAAAGTTAATGCAGGATTGTTTCCGAGAGACTGTGTTCGGTGCAAGGCTGATTTGCCTTAGTTTTGCCCAATTGCGCGGTTTTTTGCCGTGCAATGCCTTATAATATGATCGCGGCGATCAATCTGCCGTAGTCGGCCTCTTTTTCATGTGTGGTGCGCCTGTAGGAATAAAATCTGTCGCGATCACTGTAGGTGCAATGGCGGGTCCACTCAGCGTGGCCAACACCTGCATCGCGCATCACATGCAGCCCGTACGCCGGAAGATCAAATTGCATCCGCCCGTTGTGACCGCCAGCAAAAAACTGGCTGCACGTGGGATCATCGGCGATGAAATCTTCGAAAAACTCTGGCCCAACTTCATAAGCGGCCTGGCTGATTGTGGGGCCGATCACCGCGACCGTGTTTGCGCGCGCTGCCCCCAACGTCTCCATCGCGTCCAAGGTCGCTTGCAAAACGCCAGCCTGCGCGCCGCGCCACCCGGCATGGGCCGCCCCGATCACACCGGCGGCCCTGTCGGCAAACAGCACCGGCTGGCAATCTGCCGTCAAAACCGAAAGGGCGATGCCGGGGCAATTGGTGACCATCGCATCGGCGCGCGGCCTGTCTGTGCTCGGGGCCTTGACCGTTACAACATCAGCGGAATGCACCTGATGCACGCCCACCAGACGTTCCGGGCCAACGCCCATCGCGTCAGCAACGCGTGTGCGGTTTATTGCCACAATTTCAGAAAGATCGGAACTGCCGGTGCCGCAATTCAATCCTGAGAAAATCCCAGACGATGCGCCGCCGCGTCTGGTGAAAAATCCGTGACGCAGGGGGGATAGGCTGTCAGAGGTGATAATCTCAAGTG
>JBAUHN010000088.1:0-18226 GCA_049680295.1 Sulfitobacter sp. | reverse complement strand
GGGCGGGGGCGGGGCACTTGACGGGAAAAGCCCCATCACTTTGAACAGGTTTCCCATTTCATCGCCGTGCGTCAAGCGTCGATGTGCAGCGACATGGGTATCAAGTGCCGCCCCTTGCAAAGTTTGTGCCAGCATTTGCGCCCGCGCGGTGATGCCCAGCCGTTCAAGAAATACACCCTGAGGTGTAAGTCGCGTGTAAGAACAGGGGACCGCAAGCGCCAGAGCTTCGAAATCGACATGAGCTGTCAGATCGGCCCCGCCGGGGTTGATCAAGGGATCCGTCTGTTCATGCGCCGCTACCGCCTGCAACGTGTCGCCCAAAGCACGCCAGTCACCGTAGTCGATAATCAACGCGGCCCCGCCATGGTCATTGATCTTTTGTCCAACCGAGTGAACGATCATTGAGGCACTTGGTGCATATTCTACGATGTCGCCGTCCTTGGTGTCTTTCAGGCGGTGGTCTATGGTTAAGTGCGGACCAGCTGGCGCAAGGCCAAAATGCAATCTGCCCTGCGTCTGGCCAATCTGGCGTTCACGCCAATGTTCACCCGACCGCTGGAATTGCCGGATCGGCAATGCGTCAAAAAACTCATTTGCAATCAGAAAAAGCGGTTGATCGGCAAGCCCCTCAGCCGAGTTTATCCAAGAAACGCTGTAGGCGCCCAGGGATGCGCGTTGAATGGCCGCCAGATTATCTGAGGCCTCGACCATCACAATGTCCGCCGCCTCGACAAACCCCGGCACTTTTTGTGCAGCACGCAAGGCGTCGACCATCAATGTCCCGCGCCCCGGCCCAAGCTCGGCAAGTGAAAAGCGATCCGGGCTGCCCTGATCCAGCCAGCTTTGCGCCAGACACAGGCCAATGAGTTCGCCAAACATCTGGCTGATTTCAGGCGCGGTCACGAAATCTCCGGCAGCACCAAAGGGCGCGCGGGTTGTGTAGTACCCCTTGGTTGGATGCAGCAGACATTCGGCCATATATTGCGCCACGGTCATGGGACCGCTTTGGGCGATGCGGGTCGTGATCAGGCTGTGCAGGTCTGTTGCGTCTTTTTTTGGGGGCAGGCTCATGTTTTGGATTGTGCCCGGCGCATAAGCACAAGACCCAGTAGGATCATCGGCAAGGACAGGATTTGCCCCATGGTCAGACCATACTGCCCGATTTGCCAAGCCAGGCCAGTGGGATTCCCGTCTGCAATGAATTGCGCGTCGGGCTGGCGTACAAATTCAACCACAAAACGGGCCAGACCGTATCCAGCAAAGAAGGTTCCCGCGACAAGACCGGGGCGTTTGAGCGCGCTCTTCCGCCAGACCAGCCAGATCAGAACCGCACCGAGGATCAGACCTTCGAATAGGGCCTCGTAAAGCTGGGAGGGGTGGCGCGCACAAATGCCCGCGACATCGGGGCAGTATTGTGCGGCTTCGGTGGGAAAGGCGACGCCCCATGGCAAATCGGTGGGTCTGCCCCAAAGTTCTGCGTTAATGAAATTGGCAATACGGCCCAGTAACAGCCCCGGCGGGACGCCAAGCGCCATGGCGTCAGCAGCGCTGAGCTGCGGGATTTTATTGCGGTAGGTGAATATCAGGCCTGCGACAATCACCCCAAGCAAGCCGCCGTGAAAGGCCATGCCGCCTTGCCACACAGCCAGGATCTGGCCGGGGTTTTGCAGGTAGAAAGCCGGTTGATAAAACAAGATGTAGCCCAGGCGCCCGCCCAAGATCACACCCAGAATGACCCAGGTGAGCAGGTCTTCGATGTGTTGGGTCGTCATCACAGGTACTTTGTTGGACCACAGGTCCGGCGTTTGCACAGCACGCACAACCAGTCGCCAGCCGATCAGAATGCCGACGATGTAAGCCAGCGCATACCAGCGCAAAGCCAGCTCAAAACCAAAAAGCGAGATTGAAAAAATCTCGGGCGCGATATCAGGGAAGGGAAGCTGGGCTTTCATGTGCGACTGAATGCCTGTGGCGCCGGGCATAAGTCAACCTTGCAGGCGACCCCATTCGTACCCATATATGATCTGACCCTGAAACGGAGACCTGACATGCAGACGCGCAACAAAATTTTCGACGACATTTCGCAATTGATGACCAATGCCATGGGTGTGGCACAGGGCGCGCGGAGCGAAGCGGAAACTGCGATGAAGGGCATGATGGACCGTTGGCTGACGGACCGAGACTTTGTCACCCGGGAAGAGTTTGATGCGGTGCGGGCCATGGCGCAGAAAGCCCGCGAAGAGAACGAAGCCCTGAAAGCGCGGCTTGATGTGCTTGAGGCCAAGACCTGATGTAAAGGCGGCGCTGCGCGCCACACCATATTGATTGATGCGTGGCCGATGTTCGGTGCGTGTGGTTTTTTAAGCGTCTTGCCGTTTGAGGTGTTGAAGCCTCCGGCGGCGATATTTTTTGCCATTTGGAATGAATGTTGTTGCAAAATGCGCCTTATTTTGGGTGTGGATGGATTTCGTCCACAACTTATTGTGGTTATCCCCAAATAAAGGGTTGCCTCAGCGCGCGCTGGGACGCACCATATGTGGTGTAGGCGTCGGTGTACCTACCAAGGCTAGCGTATGTAGCTACAATTTGGTGGATGTGCAGGAGTGAACGCCAGAGCAGCAATAAAGAGGTGATCCAATGGCCCTGTCAGAGCAGTATCTGGAAGACGACATTCACCCCATAGATATCGTAGAAAATCTGGCGACCCATCATCAGTGGGATTTCGACAGGATTTCGGATGAGCAGATCGCGATGGCGGTTGAGGGGCAATGGCGCACCTATTCGTTGACCTTGGCATGGTCCGCCTATGACGAAACCCTGCGGATGATCTGCACATTTGAGATGGAACCACCGGAAGAAAAGCATCCTTTGCTTTATGAGTTGCTAAACAATGTGAATGACCAGTGTTGGGCAGGTGCGTTTTCTTTCTGGGCACAAGAGAAATTGATGGTTTATCGCTACGGTCTAGTATTGGCCGGCGGGAATGCGGCCAGTCCAGATCAGATTGACACTATGATCGGGGCGGCTGTGATGAGCGCTGAGCGATATTACCCTGCAATGCAGCTTTTGGTTTGGGGCAACCGCACGCCAAATGACGCGTTGCAAGTTGCCATTGCAGAGGCTTACGGCCGCGCGTAACACTTCTTTCGGAAATCCGGTTTTCGAGGGAGGCTTTCATGAACAACAGCCGAATTGCGCGCGACGGGCTGGTCCTGTTGGGATGCGGCAAAATGGGCGCCGCCATGTTATCAGGCTGGCTGGATCAAGGGTTGCCCGCAACATCTGTTTGGGTGAACGACCCGAACCCATCTGACTGGTTAAGGCGCACTGGTGTCCACATCAATGCACCGTTGCCAGACGCGCCAGCCATCGTTTTGGTCGCTGTGAAGCCGCAAATGATGGCCGAGGCATTGCCGGTTTTGCAACCTTTGGGGGCTGGGAAGACATTGTTTGTTAGTGTCGCCGCAGGCATTCAAATTGCGTATTTTGAGACGATTTTGGGTGCAAATACGCCCATTGTACGCGCAATGCCGAATACGCCTGCTGCCATCGGGCAGGGAATAACCGCGATTGTCGGCAATGCGCAAGCCGGAGAGGCAGGGATTGCAGAAGCCCAAAACCTACTGCGCGCCGTAGGTGACGTCGTACGTCTGACAGATGAGGCACAGATTGATGCGGTTACCGGGGTCAGCGGGTCAGGTCCGGCTTATGTGTTTCACATGATCGAAACATTGGCCGCTGCGGGCGAGGGGCAAGGGTTGGATGCAGCACTGGCCTTGCAACTGGCGACGGCTACCGTTGCCGGGGCAGGCGCATTGGCGAAAGCGGCCGACGAACACCCATCGCAATTGCGTGTTAATGTGACCAGTCCGAATGGGACAACTCAGGCGGCGCTGGAGGTATTGATGGATCCTGTCGATGGCTTTCCGGCCTTGATAAACCGTGCCGTTGCTGCAGCGACTGCGCGCTCAAAGGAGTTGGCAAATGGCTGAGATTTCATTTGATGACTTTATGAAGGTCGACATCCGAGTCGGCGTTGTTTTGCGAGCAGAACCGTTTCCTCAAGCACGCAATCCGTCGCTGAAGGTCTGGATTGATTTTGGGGATGATATTGGTGAACGGAAAACTTCGGCGCAGATCACCGATCATTATACGGCGGATGCTTTAGTGGGTAAAAATGTTATGGCCGTTGTCAATTTTCCACCGCGCCAGATCGGACCATTTATGTCTGAGGTGTTGTTGCTGGGGGTTCATGACGACAAGGGCGCTATTGTGTTGCTGGTTCCCGATCAAACGGTGCCAGCAGGAGGACGCATGCATTGACCAAAATTCTGTTGACCCGTCCGCTACCAGAGCCTGTGCAAAGGGCGGCACACGCCTTGTTTGATGTAACAGAGCGGGCGGATACGGCGCCCTTGACGAAACGTGAGATGCAGGCCGCATTGACCGATTTCGACGGTGTTGTTCCGACGTTGGGCGACATGTTTTCGGCAGCTGTATTCGACAGTGTTTCCAAGCCGCGGTGCCGAATTCTGGCGAATTTTGGCGCGGGGTATAACCACATAGATGTCGGAGCAGCCCGGGCGAGCGGATTGGTGGTAACAAATACGCCCGGTGCGGTGACGGATGCGACGGCCGACACTGCCATGACGCTGATGTTGATGAGCGCGCGGCGTGCAGGTGAAGGCGAAAGGATGGTTCGCGCTGGTGATTGGCAAGGCTGGCATCCGACGCAATTGCTGGGGATGCATCTGACAGGCAAGACGGTTGGCATTGTCGGCATGGGTCGCATTGGCCAAGCCATCGCGCGCCGGTGCCATTATGGCTTTGGCATGCAGGTCCGCTTCATCAACCGCTCAGCGAAGGTGCCGGATTTTCCGGCTGAGCAAGAGCCGAGCCTTGCGGCGCTTGCCGGTGCCGTTGATATGCTGGTGATCGCAGTGCCGGGAGGGGACGAAACGCATCACTTAATCGACGCTGGTGTTTTCTCAGCGATGCAGCCACACGCCTTTGTCGTTAACATTGCACGCGGCGATGTGGTATGTGAAGCAGCCTTGATCGAGGCACTGCAAGCAGGCCAGATCGCAGGTGCGGGTCTGGATGTTTATGAATTTGAACCGAAGGTGCCGCAGGCTTTACGGGATATGGAAAACGTTGTTTTGTTGCCACACATCGGCACGTCTGCTTTAGAGGTGCGTGTCGATATGGGAATGATGTCGCTGGACAATCTGACGGCCTTTTTCAAAGATGAGGTGCCGCCAAATCTGGTTTGATTACGCGGCGCTGTCACCCACAGCGGCGCGCCAATGCTTGCGGCACAATGAGACATAAGTTTCATTGCCGCCAATCTGAACCTGCGCCCCGTCCAGTACAGCCTTGCCATCTGGCCCATGCCTGACAACCATAGTAGCCTTTTTGCCGCAATGGCAGATCGTGCGGACCTCTCGCATTTCATCTGCCAGCGCCAATAATGTGGCGGATCCGGGGAAAAGCTTGCCCCGAAAATCGACACGCAGCCCGTAGCACATGATTGGCACGCCAAGATCATCAACTGCGCGCGCCAATTGCCAAACCTGGTCGCTGGACAAAAACTGCGCTTCGTCAATAAATACGCAAGCCAATTCGGTTTGTTTTCTTTGTTCAACGATCTTTTGGAACAGATCATCATCCTGCGCGAAAGTGTCGGCCGGTTGCCCAATCCCGATGCGCGATGCAATACGTGCGTCACCGGCACGGTTATCAAATTGTGCGGTAAGCAGATAAGGCACCATACCGCGTTCACGGTAGTTATGTGCGGCCTGCAACAGCACGGTCGATTTGCCAGCGTTCATCGTGGAATAATGAAAGTAAAGCTTTGCCATACTGGCTTTGTTACGGTGCCAGATCACTGTGGGCAAGTCTATGAGTGGGTGGGGAAATACGTTTGGCGGTGGCTTGAACCGGTCATTTGTTAACGAAGCACGAAACAGGCAGACACTTCACGATGCGATCCCCTGGGGAGAAGAGTCGCGCCGCAGTTTGGCGACTGGTTCGTGTGTCGACTGTCAGGCTGACCTGACCCGCCGGTCCCACCCGGCGGAAACACATACGAACCCCACCCAAAATCAATGCTGGGAACACTGATCACTCACAAAACCCCGAACTCTGGGGTGTTTTATAAATGACATTTCCTTGTCATCCGATTAATGGGAAAAGCAATTGTGCATTCCCCATTGCGGGATAGGTGCTGGAACGAGTGAACTGGGGAATCTTGTGATGGATGGTATTGGCCGCTACTTAAAAAAACATACCGAGGCATTGGTCAAAGATGTCGGCATTGAGCCTGCATGCGAATTGACCGGAAAATCCAAGGCGACTTTGGGCAGGTATTATTCCGATAATGATGAGCATCATGATCGGTTCATGCCGATTGACACGGTTGCACGCTTGGAAAAAGCGGCCGGCTATCCGCATGTGACGGGCGCTTTGGCGGAATTGCGAGGTGCTGCGATCTCGCATGATGATCGGCGACGGAATGACGACCGCTCGGGCGGGGTGAATAAGGATGTCATTGTATTGAGCCAAAGATTTGCGATGCTGATGGGCGAATACCAGCAATCCATCGAAGACGGCGTGATCACGGTCAACGAAGCCAAACGGCTGTTGAAGGAAACCGCTATGTTGCAACAGGTTTTGATCGACATGAAATTGCATCTGGAAGATGAGAGCGGTTGAACACTGGCAGCAAGTGCTAAATCGAGATTATCACAAAACAACGATTTCTCTGCGTCAGCGTGACGAGGCAATTCAACAGTCTCGGCTTATCTGGCGCTGGCGGTCATGCCCTAGGTTGGAACAACCCAAAAGGGCCAACGCGCCGTCTGGAAATTTCCAAACGACGCGACAAATCACTTTCAATTCCGGTGATCGGGCAGATCTGAGGTCGCTAAACTAAAAGCAGCGGCCTGTCCGCGCTTGCCCCGGTTTCTTTGCGGTTCATGTGAACGTCGGATTTTGAATTGGCGACCAAGCGAAGGTTCTCACAGGCATTTCTGGCACCGTTATCAGACGGGTGTGTGACGTCCTCGGGATGCACAAGATGCAAAATCCCGTTCTGCCTTCTCACTCCGAGACGGGCTTTTTTGGCGGCTTTATAGACGTGCTCCATCACTTTGGATGAAGACCAGCCAGTTTCTGACATCAACTGATTGACGTGCACCCCATGGTGCAATTCAGTCAGGATATGCGCGTCAATCGTGCCTTTGCGGGGCATCACAACGTCATTGCCGCTGCGTGCTGCACGCACCAGTGTCCGGTCTGAGCTAAGTAGGTTGAGCGCGCGGATACGCCCTTGTCGGGCCATTTCAATACTCATTACAGCGCCCCTTTTAGACCGTTTACATCGCATTCGACGGGCGAATGGCTTGGCGATTGGTCTGCGATCGGACGTGCCCAAAAAACGGGAAACTCTTTAACAAATAACTTCACTAGTACTACTCCTGTGGTCGTGCCCCCACCCAGGATCGTCGGCTGCAATTAACTAAGACAACAACGCAAGCCTGCCCCTCTTGTGCCACATTTTTGAACGAATTCAACATATTCCGCCGACAGTTGACCAGATAAGGACAATGATCCGATAAACTGGTTTTGCAGCTGGTTTGGCAACGATTGTGCGAATTTGTGAAACGAAATCATCAATTTTCGATGATTGTTCTCTAGGCTTCTTCTACCGGAGTGCGAATTTGTTCTATTTGACGTTGAAACGTTAATTGGGCTCCCCGAATCGCAAGCGCGCAAAACGAATCGACATGGCACTTGAATGCCCCAATAGCACCGCTGCCATTTCAATTATGGCGCGAATATGGCCGCCGGGGCGCGGCCAAAGGCCGAGTTTCGTGGGCGAAGGTGCTACCTGACCGGAACTGAAAAGATCACATATCCGTCTCTGCGGGCCACTTCACGTGCACCGCTGTCGATCACAAATACGCCCAGGTTTTCCAGATTTTCAGGGCACCCGATTAAATCCGCGGCATCGTCAAGGAATTCTAGGGTAAAGTCGTCTTCGCCAAGCCGGCGACAGGCATCGCCCTTGTAGCGGTAGCCGTCGCCAAAAAAGGGCAGGGAATTGGTCACCGGGTCTGGCGCAGGGGCGCAGGCGGCGATCAAAGCGACAGACGAAAGGGACAACAGGACGCGCATAGGACTACTCCGATTGATGAATGCAACTTCAGGTTAGCATGAATTGTGCGCCCGCCGGATTGATCGCCGCCAAATCGGCAAAAGCCTGCCTGATCTGGTCACTCCGCGTCCAAAAAGGTCCGGATCGCCGCTTCGAATTCGCGTGGTTTTTCGGCATGCAACCAATGCCCCGCGTTGGGAATTTTGGCAAAACGCGCCCCGGGAAACAAGGTCTTGATCGCGGGCCTGTGGTCTGCGGTCACATAATCCGATGCGGCACCCGACAAAAACAGGCTTGGGTTCAAAAATGAGCCCTCCATCGCCGGAAAACCCATAATCTTATTCATATCGCGGGCCAAAACATCCAAGTTTAGCCGCCACCGTTTGGCAGGAACATCTAGTGACTGCGTGAAAAAGCTTTGCAATGCCGGCTCAACGCCCAGTTTTGAAAGTTGTGCCTCGGCATCTGAGCGTCGGGTAACCGATGACAGATCAACCGCGCGCATCGCGGTGATAAACGGCATCTGACTGTGTGTATAGGCAACCGGCGCGATATCGGCGACGATCAGACGCCTTATCAACGCGGGCGTTTGCAAGGACAGAACCATCGCGGCCTTGCCGCCCATCGAATGGCCAACAACGTCCATCGGGCCACCGATGTCTTCGATCACTTCGGCCAGATCACCTGCCATTTCCGGGTAACTGTGGCTGTCGAAATGCGGGCTGTCGCCATGGTTTCGCATATCGACGGTGATCACGCGCCTTGTGTCGGACATCCGTTTCGCGATCACACCCCAGTTGCGTCCGGAACCATAAAGCCCGTGCACGATCAGTAAGGCAGGTTGATCCGGCGTCGCTGCGTGTTCGCCATATGCGGTGTAATTCAACATCACACGTCCAATATCGGGTTTGCCGCAAACCTGCCAGACACGTTGCGCGCATTCTTCGGTGACGGTAAGGGTATTGCTATGGAAAATGGGTTGGATATTCAGGCCAAAGCGGATGCATTGCGCACACAATTGCACGCGCAATTGGGGTTCAAAGGGCGCGATCTGGCGCATGCTCTGAAACGTGCCGGACGGACATTGCCCAATCGCATTCGCATCAAAGCTGCGGATATCGTCAATGCCCAGCAATATGGCGGTAACCCAAAACTGGAAAAACGACTGGACGCTCCGAAAATCGAGACATCCTTTCGGGAGGTTTCCGACTATCTGGCGTCCATAGACAAAGCCGATCTGAGGCGTCAGATGATCCTGAACCGGATGGCGGCGGTGGCCGCGAACATCCTGGTCGTGCTTGTTGGTTTTATCGTCTGGCTGTGGTGGTCAGGTCATGTCTAAAATTGCGTTAACGCATTGATTTAACCGTTATAATCCGCGTCCTTCACATGTTCTTTCCAGGTCACGGCACTGCCATCCAAGGCTTCTTGCAGCGCAAGATGCACCATGCCGGTTGTTGGTGCCGCGCCATGCCAATGGCGCTCGTTTGGGGCAAACCAGACGGTGTCGCCGGGTCGCAAATCCCGCACCGGGCCGCCATCGGTCTGGGCCAGACCGGCACCGGACAAAACCACCAGCGTTTGCCCCAAAGGATGGGTGTGCCACGCCGTCCGTGCGCCCGGTTCAAAGGTCACTGTCACCGCGCGCAATCGGGCAGGTTCAGGCGCTGCAATAACCGGGTCCATTCGAACCATGCCAGTGAAGTATTCGGCGGGCCCAACTTCCGAGGGGCGTTTCCCAGCGGGGATAATATCCATAATTGACCCTTTCGTCAGGTATTTAAATGCACGCAGTTGCCAGAACTCTGGCCCTTCAATTTTGACCAGGCCAGAGCTTTTTGTCCCTCAGATCAGAGGTTTGAGTACATCGGGAAGCGCGCGCACATCGCCTCAACTTCTGCTTTCACTTTGTCCTCGACAGCCGCATTTCCATCCGCACCATTGGCAGCCAACCCATCGACAACCTCGATGATCCAATCCGCAATCTGGCGGAATTCAGCCTCGCCGAACCCGCGTGTCGTACCCGCAGGTGATCCAAGACGGATACCCGATGTCACTGTTGGCTTTTCTGGATCAAATGGCACGCCGTTCTTGTTGCAGGTGATGTGGGCGCGACCCAATGCTTTTTCGGTGTCGTTGCCTTTGACGCCTTTTGGGCGCAGATCAACCAGCAAAACATGGGTGTCGGTGCCATGTGTGACCGTGTCAAGCCCGCCTTTGATCAGCTGATCAGACAGCGCCTGCGCATTGACGATGACCTGTTTGATATAGGTTTTGAAAGACGGTTGCAGCGCCTCGCCAAAGGCCACGGCCTTGGCGGCGATGACATGCATCAAAGGACCACCCTGAATGCCGGGGAAGATGGCAGAGTTGAATTTCTTGGCCAGCGCCTCGTCATTGGTCAAGATCATGCCACCACGCGGCCCACGCAGGGTCTTATGGGTTGTGGTTGTGGCCACATGGGCGTGTGGAAACGGCGATGGATGTTCGCCCGCAGCAACCAGACCTGCAAAATGCGCCATATCGACGTGCAGGTAGGCGCCGACCATATCGGCAATCTCGCGCATGCGCTTAAAGTCAATCTGACGCGGAATGGCAGACCCGCCAGCAATAATCATTTTCGGCTGATGCTCTTTCGCCAAAGCTTCGACCTGATCGTAATCCAGCAGGTTGTCTTGTTTGCGCACACCATATTGTATCGCATTAAACCACTTGCCCGATTGGTTCGGCTTGGCGCCATGGGTCAGGTGGCCGCCTGCATCCAACGACATGCCCAAAATCGTGTCACCCGGTTGCAAAAGCGCTTGAAAAACACCTTGATTGGCCTGCGAGCCAGAATTCGGCTGGACGTTTGCAAATGCGCAGTCAAACAGCTTGCAGGCCCGTTCAATCGCTAGGTTCTCTGCAATATCAACGTATTGGCACCCACCATAATAGCGGCGACCGGGGTAACCTTCGGCATATTTGTTGGTCATGATGCTGCCTTGGGCTTCCAATACGGCATTTGACACGATGTTTTCGGACGCGATCAATTCGATCTCATCGCGTTGGCGCCCTAGCTCGGCGGTGATCGACGCAAATATTTCGGGGTCGTTTTTGGCAAGTGTCTCGGTAAAAAAACCGGGTACGAGATGCGGGGCGTTCATTGGGCAAGCTCCTGTTACAATCATCTTGGATTCGTAAGTTTCGTATCGGAAACCAGAGGTCCATGAAAGTCGGGAATGCGACGGTTGACCGTTAAACTGCGGCAATACTGGCGGTTGGGTAAATTATGTGGTTCTTTCGGCGCATGTTTACTTCAATCGGAAACACATATCACCAATGCCATTGAAAATTGCCTTTGCTGCCAGCGATGCCCCAGTTGCGCAGTCTGCCTGGACCACGCTGACTAAAAGTTACGGTGACGTATCCTTGGATAAGGCGGACGTGATTGTCGCGCTGGGTGGTGACGGCTTTATGCTGCAAACCCTGCATGCAACGCAGGAGTTGTCGGCCCCCGTCTATGGAATGAACCGAGGAACAATCGGGTTTTTGATGAATGAATACAGTGACCTAGACCTTTGCGATCGGTTGTCGAATGCGGAAGAGGCGGAAATCAACCCGTTGATCATGATCGCCAAGAAAGCAGACGGAACTGAGCATCACGCCTTGGCAATCAACGAAGTCTCCTTGTTGCGTGCCGGCCCTCAGGCGGCCAAATTGCAGATTTCGGTCGATGGTCGCATGCGCATGCCCGAATTGGTCTGTGATGGGGCGCTTGTGGCGACGCCTGCTGGCTCGACCGCCTATAATTATTCCGCACATGGACCGATTTTGCCAATTGGGTCAGATGTTTTGGCGCTGACAGCAATGTCTGCTTTTCGTCCCCGGCGCTGGCGCGGCGCCTTGCTGCCCAAACGTGCCGAAGTTCAGTTTGATGTTTTGGAGCCGGAAAAGCGACCCGTGATGGCAGATGCCGATGGTCAGTCATACCGCGATGTCGTACGCGTCAAAATCCGCTCGGACGCTTCGATTGTTCATCGGATTTTATTCGATCCGGGTCATGGCTTGGAAGAGCGTTTGATAAACGAGCAATTCACATAGACCGAAATACGACAGGGCGAAGTCGGTTTTTCCCACCACGCCTTGCGGCGATTTCATGTCCTGTGGGTAGAAATGTATAACTCTTGACTAGCACATAAAAGCAATAACAAGCAGCGCATTTCTGTGGATAATCTTGCCAAAAAGATCGCTAAAAGACAAGCGCTCAAACAAACCGCTCAAGCGGAATCGTTTGCCATATTTGGTAACTCTTTGAATTTAGATGAAAAATTCGCGCAATGGTAGTATTGTTCTTGGATTCAGTATTTCAATTTAGGGATGTAGCAAAATGGCATTTTACCAACAGCTAAAAAATGAACACATCTATCCACGGGGACGAACTGCGCCGGGGCAGGCGGGGTGGGTTTCAGACCGGCTTTTGCGGTTGCGCGGGATGTTAGAGACGCAAATCACCAGCGTTCGGCGGCCTAATTCTCTGATCATCGGGTCATGGAACATTCGCCACTTTGACGGCGGTCGCAAACGCCTGCCCGAAAGCTTTCACTACATTGCCGAAATTATTGACCATTTTGACATCTGCGCCGTGCAGGAAGTCAAAGATCTGGACGCGATGGAAAGGTTGCAGCGGCTTTTAGGGCCAAATTGGGACTATTTCGTCAATGACTCCACTGGCGGTGGTCGCGGCAATCACGAACGTATGGCATTTCTGTATAACAAAAACAAAGTGCGGTTCCGCAATCTGATCGGCGAACTGGTGATGGAGCGTGGAACCCTGCCAGGAGATGAGCAAATCGGACGCACCCCCTTTTTCGCCAGTTTTCAGGCCGGGTGGTTCAAATTTACCCTTTGTTCGACGCATATTGTATTTACCGAAGTCGACAACCGCCCCATGCGTGAAGACGAGATACGCGCTGTTGCGAAAATTCTAAAAAAACGCGCCAAAGACGCTGATGAGGTCCACGTCTTTCTGGGGGACATGAACATCGAGACGCGCGATGATGCAGGTTTTAAGGCATTGACAGAAAACGGATTTATTGTGCCCGATATGGGGCCGACGACGCTGACGGGAACCAAGCATTATGATCAGATCGCCTTTACCGGACCCCAGGACGAGACGCACAAACTGGCCAGCGGTGTGATCCGTTGGCAGGACGCGGTTTTCACCCAGACCGAGGCGTCAGATTATGAACAGGTGGCAAAAGAAATCCGGCAACCGCCAAACACGGGCGTCGCTTATGCCGATTGGCCCAGCGAATATCCGTCATGGCGCACGCATGAGATGTCGGATCATTTGCCGGTTTGGATCGAGATCGAGGTGGATTATTCAGACGACTATCTGCGCAGTGTCGGCGAATTGACCCCCTCAGGTTGAGGGTTTGACATAGGTCCAGACGATGTTGGACGCCGATTGCGCGTCCAACACCGGCGGAATGATCGTCAGCACATCGCCGGCACCGTTCAGTAAATAAATCAGGCTGCCGTGCGCGTAAACTGGTCCATATTCAGGGTCTTCGTAGGCCAGTTCATGTTCAACCGAAAACGCGTCATAGGCCTGGGACAATGCGCCGTCTGATCCCGTCAATCCGACAAAGTCATCGTGGATTTGGGCAAGCGGTTCACCCATATTGTCAACTGTGTCGCGTGCCGGATCAATCGTGATCATCACCGGGCGTAGTTTGACACCCCGGTCAGAAATATCGTCCGTGATGTCCGCCATCATTGGCATCGCAGCGGTGCAGATACCGGGGCAATTTGCGTAGCCGAAAAACAATAGCTGTGGTTGCCCATCGGGATCTGCCTGCGTTCGGACTGCGCCTTTGTGATCCACCAGGCGAAAATCGCCGCCAACGTCAAACGGCAACGGGCTTTCAGCCGACAAAGACGTCCCAATGATGCAAGAAAGCCTCGCAATCCATTGTTTAAGCATCAGAAATTTTCCTCGGCATATTTTGCATCTTCGTCCAGACCAAGGCCAAGATACCCTTCGCGACCGATTATTTCCTTGATGCGCGGGTCGCGGCGAAACCACGGACCTTTGCCTTTGGCCTCGGGGTGGTTTCTTGCCCAAATCTTGGTAAATTGATTGGCTTTTACCCAGTCTTCACCCTCAGACTTGATTTTTTGCACCAAATAGACGTTTTTTGCACCGACATCTTCATCCTCTAGCAGCAATCCGTCAACTCGCACGGTTTGATTGCAATAGGGTGCCAAATCCGCCGCGGCCCCGGTAAATGCCGCCTGGCTGTTTTTCATCGCCAGAACCAAAACACCATCCGCTGTCCGGACCAGCCCGATTTGCCGCGTACCAGCGCCGCAATCGTCCGGGCAATCGCCGGTCAATTCGCACAATACATCGACGACACGGGCCTCGAAAGTTGCGGGGATTTCACCGTACAGGTTCCAGCTTTTGGCCGTTGACCCTGTTGAGAAATCCTGCGCCAAAGCGGCTGACGACAGGGTCATCATGAGAAACACAAGCTTTTTCATTTCTTAGGCTCCGGGAATGAAAACGAAGGCACGGTGCCATAATCTTCGTGTGTGCGATTGACGATATCCATGTCCGATACGACTTCGCTGACGACAATGTAGTTTTGACCGTCCCGTTCATACAGTATGCCATCGGCGGTAACCGTGTGGGCAGCAAGCGACAGCTGAGTATCGCCACTGGCGGATGCGTCGTCGTTTGCGATTTTCAAGACCATGTAGACGGTGCCATCTTCCGCCAATAGGCCCACAGGGATACCGCCCGCGCTGCACCAAAGTGCGCAGGTGTGATGGCCTGACCCAACCACCGCGTCAGGCCCGCCCATCACGCCGGAATAGTAACACCATGTATCAATAATCTCGCCGGTGATTTGAACGCGCTTGCCTTCGGACGCGGTGGCGGGCAGAGCGGCCAAGCAGAAAATCAAGGAAGTAAGCAGTCGCATGAACAATTCCTTTGGTTACAAATCGGATTGTCGAAAGCCTAGGCGCAGGTCTGGTTTCAATCAATCGAACCAAAGGAACTTTTTCGCGAGGTCCCCGTGTGGCGTTACATTGTCATGCGCCCTCTTTGCCACATTCGTTTCGCAAAGAGGGCTCGCATGTCGGCGCTATTCTTGTGCGTAGCCAATGGTTTGCAGTGCGACCTTAATTTCGTCCAGAATGGCTGGATCATCTATGGTTGCAGGCAGTTTGAAGGGTTCACAATCGGCGATCTTTACCATGGTCGCGCGCAAAATCTTGCCAGACCGTGTTTTTGGAAGACGGTCGACAACCAGCGCCAACTTAAACGCTGCAACCGGGCCAATTTTCTCGCGGACCAGTTTCACACATTCGCGCGTGATCTCGTCATGCGGGCGATTGACCCCCTTGGTCAGGCAGACAAAGCCCATCGGGGCCTGCCCTTTCAAGGCATCCTTCACCCCAATAACCGCGCATTCCGCGACGTCCGGATGACTGGCAAGCACCTCTTCCATCGCGCCTGTCGACAGGCGGTGACCTGCCACATTGATCACATCATCGGTGCGCGCCATGATGTACAAATATCCGTCTTCGTCGATCATTCCTGCGTCGCCAGTTTCATAATATCCCGGAAAAGCCGTGAGATAGCTTTTGCGGAACCTGTCTTCGGCATTCCATAAGGTCGGCAAGGTTCCGGGGGGTAGGGGCAGTTTGATGGCAATCGCCCCAAGGGTATTGGCGGCTACGCGATGTCCGGCCTCGTCCAGTATTTGCACGTCATATCCGGGCATGGCCACTGATGGGCTGCCGATTTTTACAGGCAGCGGGTCCAGCCCCATTGGATTGGCCGCAATCGCAAATCCGGTTTCGGTCTGCCACCAGTGGTCGATCACCGGAACCTTTAGCAAATCCTGCGCCCATTCGATGGTATCGGGATCGGCACGTTCGCCGGCCAGAAACAATGCACGCAGGCAGCTTAGGTCATGTTTTGCCTTTTCTGTGCCTTTGGGGTCTTCGCGTTTTACGGCACGGATTGCGGTCGGCGCAGTAAAGAAACTGCGGACATTGTGTTCAGAAATGACCCGCCAGAATGTCCCTGCATCGGGCGTGCCGACGGGCTTGCCCTCAAACACAATCGTAGTGTTGCCGTGGATCAGAGGCCCATAGCAAATGTAGGAATGGCCAACGACCCAACCCACATCTGACGCGGCCCAGAAAACATCTCCGGGATCAACATTGTAGATGTTTTTCATCGTCCAATTCAGCGCAACCAAGTGACCGGCAGTTGATCGCACGACGCCCTTTGGAGCGCCGGTCGTTCCGGACGTGTAAAGGATATAGGCAGGGTGGTCGCCCTCAACCGGGACACAATCTGCGGGCTGAGCGTCTTTCTGCGCCGCGTGCCAGTCCAAATCGCGGCCCGGGATTAAGTCGGCAAGCATTTGTTCGCGTTGCAAAATCAGGCAAAATTCGGGTTTGTGGCTGGCTTGTTCAATGGCACCATCCAACAAGGGTTTGTAGTTGATGATGCGACCGGGTTCTAATCCGCAAGATGCGGCAATGATCGCCTTTGGGGTGCAGTCATCGATGCGAACTGCAAGCTCATTTGCGGCAAAACCACCAAACACAACCGAGTGTATGGCGCCAAGACGTGCGCAGGCTAGCATTGCTTCCAGCGCTTCGGGCACCATGGGCATATAGATGATGACGCGATCGCCTTTGGTCACGCCCTTGGCTTTCAATGCGCCAGCCAGGGATGCGACACGCGCCTGCAATTCGGCGTAGGTGATTTTGGATTTTGTGCCGGTGATGGGGCTGTCATGGATAATTGCGGTTTGATCGCCTTGGCCTGCGATCACGTGCCGGTCCACCGCGTTATAGCAGCTGTTGACCATTGCATCCGCAAACCAGGCGTAAGTGTCACCGTTCTCAGACAATGCTTTGGTGGGCGCACGGTCCCAGTCAATCGCGCGCGCGGCCTTCATCCAAAAGGCATTTGGGTCAGCCTGAGCCGCCAAATAGATTTCTCTGTAAGACATAACGGACCCTTTACATTAAATGTCTGACATATCTTTGCCGGGCCTGAAACAATTGTGCAAGGGTCTGTTTAACCCCGTCGTTTAGGCCCCCTTCCAGATCGCGGTTAAGGGACAGGGTTTTGGACTGAAATTATCCGTATTGTGCGACCGGCGTTCCACCCACAGCGCCCATATTCAACAATCCCCGTGCCGTAATCGAAGGTGTTACAATATGCACACGATTGCCCATCCCCATCAGCAACGGCCCAACCTCTAACCCGCCGGCTTTCATTTTCAGGATGTTGCGCGCACCTGAGGCAGCATCGGCATGGGCAAAGATCAAAGTGTTGGCGGCGCCCTCCATCCGATTGTTTGGCAACAGGCGGTCGCGCAGGTCAGGGTCCAGCGCCGTATCGACATTCATTTCACCCTCATAGCTGAAATCGCGCGGTGCGGCGTCCAAAATCTCGATCGCTTTGCGCAGACGTGCACCAGAGCCTTCGGCCTGATTGCCAAATTGGGATTGCGAGCAGAGGGCGATTTTTGGCTCAATCCCAAAGCGACGCACATGGCGTGCGGCGCCGATTGCAATCTCGGCCAGTTGTTCAGGATTGGGCAAGGAATTGACGTGGGTGTCTGCGATAAATAACGGTCCGTCTTCCAGGATCATCATCGACATCGCGCCATGTGGGCGCAGTTTAGGCGTGCCCAAGATCTGCGAGACATAGTTCAAATGCCACCGAAATTCACCAAAGGTGCCGCAAATCAGGCAATCGGCCTCATCGCGGTGTACCATTACGGCACCAATCGCTGTTGTATTGGTCCGCATGACTGCGCGCGCGATGTCAGGTGAAACCCCGCGGCGCGCCATCAGGCCATGATAGGTCTCCCAATAGTCGCGATAGCGCGGGTCATTTTCAGGGTTCACCAAATGCACGTCCTGGCCCAGTTTTAGTGTCAGGCCCAGTTTTTCGATGCGGCGTTCGATCACTTCTGGACGCCCGATCAGGATCGGGCGTTCTGTGGTTTCTTCCAGCATCGCCTGGGCGGCGCGCATGACGCG
>JBAUHN010000087.1:0-7439 GCA_049680295.1 Sulfitobacter sp. | reverse complement strand
TGTTATGTAATCTACTTACAAGAGTATCCCCGACCGATGGTGGAGAAGAACTTTCCTGCCGACAAGAGTTTCTCATCGATGGTTGGCTTTTGCAGATCTGCAAAAGCAACTATCCTACGTTAGATGTCTTATCAAATTTACTAACCTCCTCCATCAGGATCGGGACGCCCATGGTCATCGAATGAATTCCCATGATTGAGGTCAATTGGATCACCTCAAGAATTTCTTCTTTGGTAGCACCCGCTTCTAGCGCATTTTGCATGTGTCTGCGTGCGCCTGACGGCCACAGGTGCGTTGTGGCAACGTTGATGGCAATAAAAATCAGCTCTTTGTATTTCTGAGGCAGCGGCCCGTTCTGGGGAACGGCCCGGAACGCCAGAAAGGTCTCCAGATAGTCAGGATCAAGTTCAAAAAGTGTGTCCCAAAACGGGTTCCAATCGCCCGTGGCGCGCTGCGCTTCAATCGCCGGGTATGATTTCTTCTCGGTCATCTTGGGTCCTTTTTGTTGTGTTGGGGCTTTGGGCAGGTTGGCCGTTTAGCCGCCGCGGTGCTTGAAACTGTCGCGCCGGAAGGAATAGAGAGCGGCTGGATCAACCTGAACATCCACCACCGCGGGTTTGCCACACGCCAGCGCCGCTTCAATCGCTTCAGCCATCTCGGGCAGGGTTTGCGCGCGATACCCTTTGGCCCCGTAGAGTTCAGCCAGTTTGTCAAACGGCGGGCTTGAAATGTCCGCGCCGATATAGCGTCCGCCAAAGAAGTCACGCTGATAAGCTTTCTCAGCCCCCCAGCAGCCATTGTTCATCACAACGGTGACTGAATTGATCCCGTAGTCGACGGCTGTGGACAGCTCCGAAACGGTCATGCCAAAGCCGCCATCGCCCATCAAACTGACCACGGGGCGCTCGGGTCTGGCCAGTTTGACACCCAATCCGGCAGCAAAAGAAAAGCCAACCAAACCAAAATCAAGCGGAGTGAACAGGCTTTTGGGTTCCCAATAATTCAGCGCATCCGTGGCCTGAAGGCACAGCGTACCCGCATCCATCGTGATCGCTGCATTTTGCGGCAGCACATCGCGCAATGTCTTGAACAGGCCTGACGGTTGGATTGGCAACGTTTCTGTATCCGCCTGTGCATCGCGTGTGGCCAAATAGGCCTGACGTTCCGCCATATAGGTTTGTGTCCAGGCGTCTGCCTCCGCACGGCGGGTTAGCTTTTCCGCGGCCTGACGCAGTTGATCCGCGACCACAGGCGCATCACCCCATATCCCCATTTCAACCGGGAAATATCGACCAATGGCAGTGGGTTCCTGTTCGACATGGATGATTTTGGCATCTCGATTGATGTTGTCATAGCTATAGAAGGTCGCGTTGAATCCGATCCTTGTGCCAAGGGCCAGGATCACGTCCGCTTGTTTCACCAGACGTGAGGCAACTACATTGCCACGCGGCCCCATTTGACCTGCGTTCAGCGGATGGCCAAAGGGCACGGCATCACCATGGCCGGGAGAGCTGACCACAGGCGCATTTAAAGCCTCGGCCAGCGCCATGGCCTTGTCCCCCGCGCCGGTGTTTTTGATCCCGCCCCCTGCAATAATAACCGGGCGCGCCGCCCCGGCCAGCAGTTTGGCGGCCTGCAAGATTACTTCTTTCGGCGCTGCAATGGCGCCAACCGGGCGGTATTGCCGAGGCTCCTGCATCGCTTCAAAATCGGCCTGGCCTGACAACACATCGCGTGGCAGGTTCAACTGAACCGGACCTTTGCGCGGGGCATGGGCCACGCGAAAGGCCTCGCGGACCATTTCGGGAACACGATCCGCGCTTGTCGCTGTCCATGTCTTTTTGGTGATCGGTGTGAACAGCGCCTGTTGATCGACTTCCTGAAAGGCATCGCGGTACACATGCTCCGTCGCCAGCGCCCCTGCGATTGAAACGATAGGGGTGTAGGCGGCTTTGGCCTGTGCTAATCCGGTGACAAGGTTGGTTGTGCCGGGGCCGTTCTGCCCTGCCAGCACAACGCCGGCATTTCCAGAGGCACGGGCATAGCCATCGGCCATATGCGTACCCGTCCGTTCATCATGAACACCGATCAGTTTGATCTCTTTGGCGTCGTAAAGCGCGTCGAACATCTCCATCGTCGCCGACCCGATCAGGCCAAACACAAATTCCGACTTTTCCGCCTTTAGCGCTTCGACTGCGGCCTGACCGCCTGTGAGTTTTGTCATGTTTTATCCTTTGGTCCTCAGCCGATTTTTCGGCGCAAAAAATTAATGATAGGGTTGCTAAAACTGTCCGGGTTTTCGATCAGCCCAAGATGTTGAAGCGACGGCACAATATGTGCCTCACCACCGTTGATTTCGGCCGCAATCGCCTGCGTCATGGCAGGGGTCGACCCGCTGTCGTTTTCGCAGGTCATCACAAGTGTCGGGTGGTTGATCGGTGGATCTGGGCGGATCAGTTCCACCACCCCCTGCGCCAGCACAAGGCGATGGGCCGCGTAGTTCACGGGGTGATTGGCCAACACAACATTGCGGATTTGCGCGACTTTATCCGGGTGTTCGTGGCGAAACTCAGATGTGAACCAGCGGGCAAGTGTTACGTCAATACCTGCCGCCGGGCCGCCTGCGCTGGTGTCACGGGCACGCTCTTCGACCAGTTTTTGCTGCGCCGGCCCGCGTTCGTGAGGCGAGTTCAGAATAGCCAAGGCCGATACCCGGTCCGGATGATCAATCGCCATGCGACGGTTGATCATTCCGCCCAGTGAAAAACCCACCAGCGCCGCTTTGGCAATGCTCAATTCATCCATCAGCGTGATCAGCTGTTCCGACAGAACCGTCAGGCTCGGCTGGTGATCAGGCAGCGCAGTTTTCCCATGCCCGCACAAATCGTAACTCAACACCCGGAACTCATCCGCCAACACCGGCGCGATCTGCCCCCATGTGCTGTTACTGGTCAAGCCAAGCCCGTGAATCAGCGCCACCACCGGTGCGCCTTCGGGACCACTGAGCGTAAAGGACGTGCCTTGAGCGCTGACAGGCATCAAACACCCGCCGGGTTATCAACATCCCGGCCCATTTCACGCAGGTCTTCATAGCGATCACCAATCCGGTGATTGGGATGCCCACCCACGGATGCACCAAGCGCCACAATAATCTCATCCTCTGCCGGCGCGTCGGAGATACTGGTCTGGATGGTCTGATAGTGCGAACGTCGCCCGCCGTCGTCCTTGTCCATCAGGGGAATGGTAATCGCGCAGTTCGCGGCACCACGGGTATTGGAGAAGACGAGGTAGGACTTGGCGTTGATCGCCTCGCGGAACTGATTGCCAAAGTGCAACGTGTGGGTCAGTGCCTGCGCATGCTCAATCTCGCCGCCCATGCCCACAACGGATGCTTTGCCACACCCCTGTAATCGGTCACCCGTCACATCCAGCAACATGCCAGTGAGCAACTTGCCAACCACCGGACCATGTTCCTGAATTTCAGGGCGCATGTCTTCAACATGGCCCCGGCCAAACCACGGGTTCTTGATGATCACCATGGCTGCCACAAGCGATGTCGGCTCAGCGACCTCTTTCCAGCCTTCCAGATAGGTTGTCTGTTGCCACATCAGGCTACGACGGATTTCAACCGGCATTTTCGCGTTCCTTTGATTTATGTGTTTCAATCTTCACCGGAATATCCGTGCCTGGATCAACACGTCCCAGAATGATTGCAATGTAGAATTTCAACTAGTCACTCCTGAGTTGGCCTTATCGCGCCACAAACTGACTGCCCAGCGGGGTAGATGAGGTGTTCATCCAAACAGTCTTTGGGCGGGTATAATCATAGAGCGCCTGGAACCCGCTTTCGCGGCCGTAACCTGAGTTCTTCATGCCGCCAAACTCCGCAATCGGAGAAACGGCGCGGTAGGTGTTCACCCAGACAATGCCCGCTCGTACCGCGCGTGACATGCGCAAGGCGCGTGCGCTGTCACGGGTGAAAATCCCTGCGGCCAACCCGTGTTCAGTGTCATTGGCCAATGCCAATGCTTCTTCTTCGGTCCCAAAGCGCAACACGCTAAGCACAGGCGCGAACATTTCAGTATCGACAATATTCAAATGCGGTCCCGGACACTCAATAATTGTCGGTTCAAAAAACATGTCACTGCCCTGCCCTGTCGCGCGCCTGCCCCCGCAGAGCACCTTGCCGCCTTGCTCAACCGCCAACGCCACTTCGCGTTCGGTGGTTTCAAGTTGCCCGTAGGTACATAGCGGCCCCATCTCGGTTTCATCCAGCATCGGATCACCGATTTTTGTCAGGTTCGCGATGTCGACCATCCGCGCAAGAAACCTGTCCGCGATGTCTTCGTGCACGATCAGCCGCGATCCCGCGACACAGCTTTGGCCCGATGCTGCAAAGATGCCCGAGACCGCACCGTTCACCGCACTTTCAGTGTCAGCATCGTCAAACACGATAAAAGGTGATTTCCCGCCCAGCTCCAACGAAACTTCGGCAAAATTGTTCGTCGAATTCATCAGAATATGCTTGGCGGCAACCGGCCCCCCGGTGAAGGAAATGCGCGCCACCAACGGATGCGACGTCAGTACCTTGCCACAGGGTTCCCCATGTCCGGTTACGATATTGATGACACCGTCAGGTATGCCCGCCTGCGAAAACAGTTTTGCAAACTCAAGGATCACTGCCGGGGCAAATTCAGAGGTTTTCAGCACCACAGTATTGCCCGCCGCCAAAGCCGGGCCGATCTTGACCGCCGTCAGAAACATCTGACTATTCCACGGCACGATCGCAGCAATGACACCCAGCGGTTCGCGTTCGGTGAACACAAACATGTCCGGTTTGTCGATGGGAAGTGTCTCGCCATGGACCTTATCAGCAGCGCCCGCAAAAAAGTGCAGGAATTCAGAGATATACCTGGATTGCCAGCGCGTCTCCTTCAGCAGCTTTCCGGTGTCGCGGGTTTCTATCATGCCAAACTCTTCGGAGTTTTCGGCAAGCAAATCGGCCAGACGGCGCAGGCTATGCCCGCGTTGTGTAGCACTCATCCTGGACCAAGGCCCATCGTAGCACGCGCGATGCGCGGCCATTACCGCCCGCTCGACATCCTCTGCAGTCGCTTCCGGTGCAGTTGCCCAAACTTCGCCCGTAGCGGGGTTTGCTGTTGTGAATGTAGCGCCATCAGAGGCATCCACCCACTGGCCGTCAATCAGCATTTTGTAGTTCTTGGTCATTTTAGGTCTCACGTTATCGGGGGTTTGGATGGAGTGTGATCTCGGATCAAAGCCCTGTGTCATGTCATGCCACGGTCTCCGAAGCCATTTCCGCAGGGGAGGTCCAAGTGTGCGCCAATAGTTCAGCGCAACGCTCTGCGACCACATAGGCAGCAGCATTGGTGTTCGCAGATACAATTATCGGAACAACTGAAGCATCGGCCACCCGAAGCCCTTCCACCCCGCGCACTCTTAGGTCAGGCCCCACGACTGACATCTCATCAGCGCCCATCTTACAGGTGCCGACCGTGTGCCAGCTTGTTTGCCCGGTGGCGCGCGCATAGGCCAACAATTCATCATCCGTGGTAATCTCCGGTCCGGGCAGAACTTCGCGTTTGATCAGCTTTGAAATCTCAGGCGTTTTTGCCAGATCGCGCAGGACCCTCAGGCTCTTGACCATGATCTCCCGGTCACCCGCGTCCGTCAGATACTGTGCCTTGATAACAGGATCGTCCGCTGGGTCGGTCGATCTGATGTGGATCGTGCCGCGCGAGGCTGGCTGCAACTGAAACGAATTCAGACTGAACCCCGGCCAGGGGTCAATGCCCAGCCCCTTTGCCATCGAAAACCGGTCTTTGCCCGTCACATGCGCAACCTGCAATTTCAGATCTGGCGACGGCAGGCTTGCGTCGCTTTTCATCAGCGCATGTACAGTGACCGTCGATGTCGCCATCAACCCGCGGCGGGTAATGGCATATTTCAACGCCATCATCGCGCCGCGTATGGGATTGTTCAACGCATCATTCAATGTGATCGGCTGATCGGTTTCATAGGTTATGCGCACGTTTAGATGATCTTGCAGATTGGCGCCTACACCCGGCAAATGCAAAACGCGATCAATGCCGTTTGCATCCAATACAGCAGCGTCCCCTACCCCGGAACGCTCCAATATCAAAGGAGAGCACAGCGCCCCGCCGCAGAGGATAACTTCTTTTTGCGCGCGCAGAGTTTCTACCCCTCCGCTTCTTGTACAAACTTCAATGCCAACCGCCCTGCCCGCTTCAAACAAAACCCGGTTCACAAGCGCTTGCGTGCGGACTTCGAGGTTTTTGCGACCACGCGCGGGTTTCAGATAGGCACTTTCCGCACTACATCTTTTGCCGTTTTCGACCGACAATTGCAGATATGAAACGCCTTCATAGGACCTGGCGTTGTAGTCGTCTGTCGCGGGAATGCCAAAGGATTGGCACCCGTTGAAGAAAGCTTCGGTAATCGCGTCTTTATGGGCGATGTTGGTCACTTTGATCGGGCCCCCGACACCGCGCCAGTCGGGATCGCCACCTTTGCGGTCTTCAATGCGTTTGAACAGCGGCAGCAGATCTTGATACCCCCAGCCCGGACAATCCGCGTCGCGCCATTTGTCGTAAAGAACGGGATCGCCACGCACATACAACATACCATTGATGCTGCTCGATCCACCCAGCACTTTGCCACGAGGCCAGAACAGCTTTGTGTCCTTCATTTCCGGTTCCGGCTCTGTCTCAAAAGCCCACAGAATAGACGGATCGGCCAGCATCTTGCCCACGCCAAGGGGGGTCGACATCCAAGGATGGGTCGCCTCACCTCCTGCTTCAAGCAACAGGACGCGAAAATTGCCGCTTTCCGTAAGCCGTGCGGCCAATGCACAGCCGGCAGATCCCGCGCCAACGATGATGAAATCAAATGGGTCAAACGCCATCGTTCTCTCCCATGAAAATACGGTCGAGGATTTTGGCGAGGAACAGAATAGCCAACCCGGCCAACAAGCCCTGCCCTATCGATGCATATTGCAGCGCCTCCAGCACGTCTTCACCCAGCCCCTTTGCGCCAATCAAAGATGCAACGACCACAGTGAGCAAGCTGAGCAAGATGGTCTGATTGATACCAGCACGGATACTTGGCGCGGCAAGCGGCAACTCAACCCGCGTCATCAGATACCATTCCGAAGACCCGTAGGCGACTGCGGCCTCGCGAATGGACTCCGGAACCCCCTGAATACCCAACACCGTCAGGCGCACCACCGGCGGCATGCCAAAGATCAAACAGGTGACAACCGCTGCTGCTTTGCCGGTGCCAAAAAACGCAATGACCGGAATCATGTAAACGAAGGTCGGCATGGTCTGCTGCATATCGAGAATGGGCCGGATTACTTTATAGACGCGCGGACGTCGCGCCGAATAAATCCCCAGAGG
>JBAUHN010000086.1:0-1665 GCA_049680295.1 Sulfitobacter sp. | reverse complement strand
AGCGAATAACCAAGAGATTCACGCGAAGGTCGGCATGCGGCTTTTACAAATGGAGACCAATCGGGCCGACCTCGGTGATCTCAAACGTTACCCGACTGAAGTTAGCTTCAATCTGACCACGCATCCTGAGACTTTGTTCGACGCCAATGCAATTCAAACCTCCTGGTGGTGAACTAACGTTTTGGTCTGCGATTTGGGTGCTCTTCGGAGCTGCTGCGTGTATTGCCGCTGCGACGATGGGTTTGACCGGATACTACGTGATCGGTGCTCTCGTTGGTTTGCCCGCACTTGGAATGTGGTTCGACCAACGGTGGTGTGGCTACCTGCTAGCCGCAATTCTCGCTTTAACGATTCCGCTCGCATTGATTGCGTTTGTTGCAGTTGACGATACGATGTCCGAACGTGCATATCGCCTAGTTCGCATCGGGATGGCCGGCTACTTCGCCTTTTTGTCCTACCAATGGGCACAGGACGATTGAACGTCGTACTAAGAATAGTGTTCTATTGACTTTTACGTCTGATATGATTTGGTCAACGTGGTTCGTGGTGGACAGCGGCAATCCGCTGCTATTGCGGCGAACCATCGGATGCACACGAAGCGGCGGTGGTCAGTTTTTACAAATGGTTGCCTAGCTCCCGCCGCTCGGTGATCCGTACCGTTCTGCCACTGCCTATCGCTGAGACTGCTCTGATTCAGGACCTGGACCAACAAGCATGAAACGGATTTTCTTGATTGCCTTTGTCTTGCTGCCACTAGGCCTGTCTGGTTGTCTGCAGCGATTGGTAAATTTTGATCCACCACCGTACGTACCAATAGAGTCAACTGCTCTTCCACTCAGCGTAGAACGAGCATTTGCTAGGGCATACCCAGCCACACCGATCCAGCAAGTTGAGACTTTGACATGGCCACCTACAGGCGATGACCACTACCAACTAACCTTCAAAAACGACAATAACACAATGCAAGTACGTTATACTCATCGTGGAAAACTTCTTGGCAAACCTCGTCTTCGCAACCTAGACTGGCACAGCGAGCAAGCCGCAGACGATCCGGCTGAGCCGCATGAATATTGAGGGCCAAACGACAGGTTCGCGTTGGCACGCCGAGTACTGTTTCGGGCAGAACCATTGCATCCACCGAAGTACGGCATCGGGTTTTTACAAATGGAGCATCTAACCGCCGTACTCGGTGATGCTCGACGTTACGTGATCGAATCGAACGGCTGACTCTTGGTCGTTGTGGTTGCTCTCAGCTCACTTCAGTTGCGCGGTCGATTGTTGCGCGGTCGGCAGGATTCGTGATTGGTGCGCGGTCGCTCATACCGCAAAAGTTGCGCGGTCGATGCGACTTTGAAACGCCAATGCCCGAGATTGATGCGCGGACGAGAGTGCCCGAAACGGATGCGCGGTCGTTCATGCCCAAAAGACGTGCGCGGTCAAAAGGGTGCGCGGTCAAACTTGCTCGGTCCTCCTTCGGTCGGCTACAATACGGCCCAACGTCGATCGGACTGGCTGATCGGCCTCCGCTTCGCCAACGCCGCGTCACGTAACCAGGCCGTGCACCGAAGATCGCGATGACGCGGACTTTGACATGGATACCACACTACGCGATCTCGGTGACGGCAATTGTTATCGCACTTCGTTAGAACGCGGCTTGTGTTGGAC
>JBAUHN010000085.1:0-42235 GCA_049680295.1 Sulfitobacter sp. | reverse complement strand
CCCCGATTCATATGGCTTATGGGTTCAACATCACATTGGGCGACAAAGTCTATGTCAATGCCGGCTGCACAATCCTGGATAGCGCCAAAGTAACACTTGGGAACAGAACCATGCTTGGGCCGAACGTAGGGATATACTGCGCTGAGCATCACAAAGAGGCCGCCCTGCGCGCCCAAGGACTGGAACGCGCGCATCCAATCAGCATCGGGAATGATGTTTGGATCGGCGGCGCGGCCCTTATCCTACCCGGCGTGACCATTGCTGACGGTGCGATCGTCGGTGCAGGCGCTGTGGTCACACACAACGTTGCCGCAGGTCAGATTGTCGTTGGTAATCCCGCACGGCCCAAACCGGATTAGCTTTTCCGGCGACGGCCCAAGAATTGGCAGAAGTGTCTCAGCTTTCAGGACCTGCCGACGCGCGGTTTTCCGCGAATACTGTCCTCAGATACGCCACCGAGCGCAGGATAAAAGAGCATCCCAGGTCACGCCGGATGGTTTGTCGCAAGCGAACTAGTTGAATCTTGTGGATAAAACTGATATCCATTTTCGATTATGAAAAGTACCTTTGATTTTACTAGTGCGGTAACATCGCCGTACCGCGCAGTCCGTTCCGCTTGGAACTCAATAAAAAACCAAACTGCGCCTATTGCGAAACGCCGTCAGGTCGCCGCAGTTTGCTATCGTCAGACAAAGGCAGGAAAACAGGTCTTGCTGATCACCAGCCGCGACACAGGCCGCTGGATTGTTCCAAAAGGCTGGCCGATAAAAGGCCTCGACGATTCGGGCTCTGCGCTTCAGGAAGCATGGGAAGAGGCAGGCGTCAGTCAGGCGCAAATAGATCCATGCCCGATAGGGCAGTACGACTATGACAAAGGCATGCCAAACGGACAATCCAAACCAATTGAAACCCAAGTTTTTTTGGCAAAAGTGCATGATATTGCTAAGAAATACCCCGAAGAAGGTCAGCGCACCCGCAAATGGTTTACGCCCGAAGCAGCCGCAAAACTGGTACGTGAGCCGGACCTGAAATCCATTCTACGCAAAGTCTAACGCGTCAGCGCTTCACCCTTCTGAAAATACTCAATTTTGACGCCTATTGCCAAGAAGCCCGTGCTCTCAAACACCCAGACACCAGCGCAGAATGGCCTTTTGCGCATGCAAACGGTTTTCCGCCTCGTCGAAAATGACAGATTGCGGACCATCCATCACAGCCGATGTTGCCTCATCTTCGCGGTGCGCGGGAAGGCAATGCATAAACAGCGCGTCAGGCTTGGCATGCGACATCAGAAATTCATTCACCTGATAGGGACGCAATTGATTGTGCCGCCGCTCGCGGGCCGATTGGCCATCATGCATGCTGACCCAAGTGTCCGTGACCACCAAGTCAGCCCCCTCAACAGCTTTGACCGGGTCTCGTTCTATCGAAATGTCACAGCCTTTGGACCGCGCCAGCGCCACGAATTCCACTTCCGGATCAAGAGTGGGCGGACCGGTGAACGTCAGATCAAAGCCGAATTGTGCTGCGGCATGTAAAAACGATCCGCACACGTTGTTGCCATCCCCTGACCAAACGACCTTTTTGCCCTTTATCGGCCCGCGGTGTTCCTCATAGGTGAGGACATCAGCCATGATCTGACACGGATGTGTCCGGTCCGTCAGACCGTTAATCACTGGCACGCTTGCAAACTCGGCCATTTCAGTGAGCACGGTTTCGTCAAAGGTGCGGATCATGATCAAATCGACATAGCGGCTGAGCACCCGGGCGGTATCGGCGATGGTTTCGCCATGTCCCAATTGCATATCATTGCCCGACAGAACCATAGATTGCCCCCCCATCTGCCGCACGCCGACATCGAAAGAGACGCGGGTTCTGGTCGAGGGTTTTTCAAAAATGAGAGCAACCATGCGGTCCTTGAGCGGCTGATCCTGATCCAGCGCGCCAAGCGGGCGGCCCTGGCGCGCGGCTTTCATGGAAGCTGCAGTGTCGATCATATGCCTGAGATCCGTAGGATCGGTCAGATGGATATCCAGAAAATGGTTCATATTAATTATCGCTTATACGTTATTGCAGGGCATATGGGGGCCAGCCCCCAAACCCCCGCGATATTTGGGCCAATTGGAAGATCAAGACGGTGTCACAGTGGCGGCCGCCGCATCGAGCCGGTCTATTGCTTGTGAGATTTCAGCGTCGGTGATTGTCAGCGCCGGAAGCAGCCGTACCACATTGTCAGCGGCCGGAACGGTTAAGAGCAAGCTGTCAAACCCGGCTTTGACGATTTCTGTGTTGGGCCGCTTGCATTTCAGCCCAAGCATCAGGCCTGATCCACGCACCTCTTCGAAGACATCCGGGTGTGCGGCGACCAGCCCTTCCAGCTTTTGGCGCATCAGACCGGCTTTACGGTTTATGTCCTCCAGGAAATTCGGGTCGGCGATTATGTCCATCACCGCGCAGCCGACAGCGCAGCCCAGGGGGTTGCCCCCATAGGTCGAGCCATGGGTGCCGAGGGTCATGCCGCTGGCGGCATCCTCGGTTGCGACCACCGCGCCTATGGGAAACCCGCCGCCAAGGCCCTTTGCGACCATCATGATATCAGGCGTTATTCCGGCCCATTCGTGGGCAAATAGTTTTCCAGTTCGGCCCACGCCGCATTGCACTTCGTCCAGGATCAACAAAATACCATGCTCATCACAAAGATCGCGCAGGCCTTTGAGGCATTGATCAGGCACAGTGCGAATGCCACCTTCGCCCTGGACAGGTTCAATCAGGATGGCGGCCACTTTGTCGGAGATGGCAGCGTGCAAAGCCTCGTGATCGCCAAACGGAAGATGCACAAAATCCGGCAATAAGGGTCCAAACCCCTGGGTCATTTTTTCAGAGCCGGCGGCCGCAATTCCGGCGGTGCTGCGGCCATGAAACGAGCCTTCGAACGCGATGATCTGAGTGCGGTCGGGCTGACCTTTATCATACCAGTATTTACGCGCCATTTTGACCGCCAACTCGCAGGCCTCGGTGCCTGAGTTGGTGAAAAACACAGTATCGCCGAAAGTGTGTTCGACCAACCTCTCGCCCAGCGCTTGTTGTTGCGGGATCTGATAGAGATTTGAGGTGTGCCACAAAGCGCCTGCCTGATCGGTCAGCGCCTTGACCAACGCAGGATGCGCATGACCCAAGGATGTCACGGCAATGCCTGCGGCCAGATCCAGAAAACGTCGGCCATCTGCCTCGATCAGCCAGCTGCCTTCGCCTTTTACAAAGCTAAGCGGTGCGCGTGCGTAGGTCGGCAATAGGGTCGTGATCATTGGATCATCCTTTGTGTTAGGACCGGCATCAAAGGCCAAGACGTGCATCAGTGATGCGGGCAGGTCAACAATTTTTGGGGTATTGCGCCAGATTTGGCGTGCGATCACAAAAAGCGGGAGGCGTCAGGCGCGCAGGCGCAAACGTCGTCGGGTCGCAGTATATGTGTCTGTGATCATAGGGGGCTTTTAGCGGCCCATCACCGCCCTGGAAAGCGGTTTTTTTCTTCGTGACGTATCGCCTTGTAACTCAGGCCGCAGTGATTAGAATAGGGGACTGAAAAGATTGATCAAGGCGGTCCGCAATTTGGGCCGCTTTTTAGCTAGGGAATGGCAAATGTCCTGGACAGACGACCGCGTTGAACTGCTCAAAAAAATGTGGGGGGAGGGACAATCCGCCAGCCAGATCGCCAAAGAGCTTGGCGGTGTGACCCGCAATGCAGTGATCGGCAAAGTGCATCGGTTGGGACTGTCCAACCGCGCAGCAAGTCCCGGTACCGCGGCAAAATCCGAGCCGAAGGCCAAGGCTGCACCAAAGGCAGATCCGAAACCCAAAGCGGCGCCAAAAAGCGCGGAACCCGCCAAGGCCGAGCCTGCACCAAAGCCAAATTTACCGGCGCGCAAGCATATCATTCCAGCCGGGCAACCGCTGCCACCGCAGCCATCTGCCAATGAAATCAGCCCCGAAGCACTGGCCAAAGTCAGCGAAATCGAGAAAAAGGCGAAACGCCTGTCTTTGATGGAGTTGACAGAGCGCACGTGCAAATGGCCGGTTGGTGATCCGGCGACAGATGACTTTTGGTTTTGCGGATTGCCGGTACAGCAGGGCAAACCCTATTGCGAAGCCCATGTCGGCGTGGCCTTTCAACCGATGTCTTCGCGCCGGGATCGTCGCCGCTAAGCGCAGGTTTGGGGCAAGCTGCAACATTCCCAACAGAATGGTGCATTGCCCCGATATCCGCACCGTGATCTTGTGTGGCCCTAAGTACAGCCACATTTGACAGGAGCGATACGTTGATCAAGCACACTACCATTCGGGCCGCCGATGCCTTGGCGCGACGCCTTTTTGCTGCCGGATGCCGCCATGCTTTTGGAATGCCCGGTGGCGAGGTTCTGACACTTGTGGACGCGCTCGAAGATGCAGGCATCCGTTTTGTCTTGGCCAAGCATGAAAATGCCGCTGCGTTTATGGCCGAAGGTGCCTATCACCGTACGGGCGCGCCGGCGATTTTGGTCGCCACTGTTGGGCCGGGTGCGCTGAATGGGGTGAACGCGGTGGCCAATGCCCTGCAAGACCGGGTGCCGATGCTGGTTCTTAGCGGTGCGGTCGATGCGGATGAGGCGCAAACCTATACCCATCAGGTTCTCGATCAGGGCCAGGTCTTTCGCCCGATTACCAAGGCGACGTTCACGCTGATTCCCGGTGCGGCCCATGTTATTGCCGACAAGGCCGTGGCCATCGCTTGCGAAGGCCGCCCCGGCCCGGTGCATATTGACGTGCCGATTTCTGTCGCGGACGCCCAAATTCCCGGAACGCCACCGACTTTGCGCGCAGCGGCGACGGTGACGGCGCCTGCTGGCGCTGATCTCGAAACGGCCCGTGGGTGGTTGGCAGCCGCACGCCGTCCGGTGATGATTGTCGGTGTCGATGCAATGAATGAGGGCGCAAGCCCTGTGATCAAACGCTTTGCAGAAGAATTTGGTACCCCCGTTATCACCACCTACAAAGCCAAAGGCATGCTGCCCGAGGATCATCCGCTGTCGTTGGGCGGGGCGGGGCTGTCACCCTTGGCAGACACGCATCTTTTGCCCTTGGTCCGTCAGGCTGATCTGATCCTATGCGTTGGATATGACCCGATTGAGATGCGCCCCGGCTGGCGCAATGTCTGGTCGCCGCAGACCCAGAATATCATCGACATCACCGCAGCACCCAACCACCACTATATGCATCAATCCAGCCTGAATTTCATTTCCGATACTGCGGCAACCCTGACGGCATTGTCAGATGGGCTAGCCGCGCAGGAAACCTGGCCGGGTGATGAGATTGCGGTGACCAAATCAGCGCTGAACGCTGCGTTTCCTGTGACAGAAGATTGGGGACCTGCGGCGATAATTGACACCTGCCGCAAGACCCTGCCTCGCGATACATTGGCCACAGCAGACAGCGGCGCGCACCGTATTTTATTGTCGCAGATGTGGGAGTGTTATGAGCCGCGCGGGCTTATGCAGTCTTCGGCGCTGTGCACAATGGGCTGCGCCTTGCCGTTGGCGATGGGGGCCAAGCTGGCCGACCCTGACCGTCCTGTCGTTTCATTTTCCGGGGATGCCGGGTTCTTGATGGTTGCAGGGGAATTGGCGACCGCTGCCGAGTTGAAACTGCAAACGATCTTTTTGGTCTTTGTGGATGCGTCGCTGTCGCTGATTGAACTCAAGCAACGGGGTCGGCAGATGAAAAACCGGGGCGTCGATTTTGCGCATCACGACTTTGCGGCGATGGCTGTCGCTTTTGGCGGTGCGGGGCACACGGTCACGTCGCGCAGCGCGTTGTCGGGTGCGTTGGAAACCGCGCTGAGCGCTGACACTTTCAGTGTTATTGCTGCAGTGATTGACCGGGGGGCTTATGATGGCCGCATCTGAGACGCCGATGGCCCTGGACGGGCTTGTGGTGCTGGACCTTAGTCGCATTCTTGCCGGACCTACCGCAACGCAGTTGCTGGGTGATCTGGGCGCTACCGTAATCAAGGTTGAAAACCCCAAGACCGGTGGCGATGACACCCGTGGCTGGGGGCCAAACTTTGCGCATGATAAAGAGGGCAAACGCACCGATCTAAGCGCCTATTTCATGGCCGCAAACCGCAACAAACAATCCATCGCGGTCGATATCTCGACTGCTGAGGGGCAGGACATCATTCGCCAACTTGCCGCGCGGGCTGATGTGGTGATCGAGAATTACAAACCCGGCGGGTTGACCAAATACGGTCTGGATCATGACACTCTGCTCAAGGCGCATCCTGAATTGGTCTATTGTTCGATCTCAGGCTTTGGGCAAACCGGCCCCAACCGCGAACAACCCGGCTATGATCTGATGGCGCAGGGGTACGGCGGCATCATGTCGTTGACAGGCGCGCCCGATGGGCCGCCCATGAAAGTTGGCGTTGGCATCGCAGACGTGATGTGCGGGATGTACGCGACTGTCGGGATTCTCGCCGCACTGCGCCACCGCGATGCGACCGGCGAAGGCCAGCATATTGATCTAGCTCTGGTCGATACGCAAATGGCCTGGCTCATCAACGAGGGCACTAATTTCCTGACCTCCGGCACCCTGCCCGAACGGCGCGGCAATGCGCATCCGAACATCGTTCCTTATGATGCATTTGAGGTAAGTGACGGCCATATCTTGGTCGCCGTGGGCAATGACGCGCAATTTGCCCGGTTTTGCGACGCCATAGGTGTGGCCGATCTGGCAGCGGACCCCGATTACACCACCAACCTTGCCCGGATTGAAAACCGGGCGGACCTGATCGCGCAGATCGCCCCTGCCCTTGCGCGCCTGAGCAAGGACGACGTGTTGCAAAGATTGCGGGCGGTAAAGGTGCCGGTCGGCCCGATCAATACAGTGGCAGAGGCGTTGCACTCGGATCAGGCGCAAGCCCGCGGCGCCGTTGTTGACGTCGCAGCGGATGCGGCATCTGGTGGATCGGTATCGCTACTGGCCAATCCGCTCAAGTTTTCAGCCACACCTGTACGTTACCGCTGCCCACCGCCGCATTTTGGTCAGGACACGGATGCCGTACTTGAAACACTGCGCGTGTCCAAAGACACGAAAGACTAGAATTACCGCACTTTTTCCAGCCGCTTCCCGCCGGTGGAGCCGGTCTTTTGAAAGAATTGGGCGCGAAAATAACACGGGCCTTCACTTTGGCGTGTACCTCCCTCAGTTCCACTCCGCGCTGAATTAGTTTGATGTAAACAAGAGTTTAACGATGACCCATAGGTGCGGCCGAATGAAGTATCATATCCGTAACAGTCCGGTGACATTGGACACAACAGACCCATTGCACAGTTGGAACAGCATGTTGTGCGATGTCTTGGCCGATACACAGCGCAAGTCCGCGCAGTGATCGCTTTGACAATGACAACGCAAACCAGATTGAATAGAGACCGGCCATGACACTTGCCGATCCTTCCCTTGCCCCTTCGCGCCCTGTGGCTGCCCCTGCGGCCGGATCACCTGCGCGCAGCCGCGACCTTCGGCTCGATTTCTTTCGCGGCATTGCGATGTTCATCATCCTGATGGCCCATACGCCGGGCAATTTCTTTACCTCATGGATTCCGGCGCGCTGGGGGTTTTCCGATGCCACCGAGATTTTTGTGTTCTGCTCGGGTATGGCATCTGCAATTGCTTTTGGACGTGGCTTTGACACCGTTGGCTGGCGCTTGGGGTCAGCCCGTGTTGGGTTTCGCGTCTGGCAGGTCTATTGGGCGCATATCGGTCTGTTCATGGCGGTGGCCACATTGCTGGCGGCAATTGATCTTTATGGTGGCTTTGACAAACACTATATCGGCTCGCTCAACCTGTGGAAATTCTTTGCCGATCCGGCACCGCAAATGGTCGGCCTGATGACACTGACCTATGTGCCCAATTATTTCGACATACTGCCGATGTATATGGTTGTGCTGCTGATGATGCCGATCATCATGGCGCTGTCACGGGTGCATCTGGGGTTGGTCGCGGGCTTTATGATCCTTGTCTGGTTGATGGCACAAAAGGCGCTTGTGACCGCTTTTGGGCTGGAATCTTTGCATTTTGCCCTACCGGCCGAGCCATGGTCGCAGCGCAACTGGTTTTTCAACCCCTTTGGCTGGCAGCTGATCTTTTTCACCGGCTTTGCTTTCATGCGCGGCTGGATACCAAAACCACCGGTGTCTGTGCTGCTTGTGGTATTGGCTGCGGTGATTGTGCTGGCCAATGTGCCCTTTTCAAATATTGGCATGCGCGAATTTGGATTTGATTGGGCGCGCGATTGGCGGATCGCCAACAAACCGCTGATCAACAAATCAGACTTTGGCATATTGCGCTATGTGCATTTCCTGTCGCTTGCTTATCTGTGCTGGGTTGCGGCTGGCGACAAAGGCGCGCGTCTGCTGGCTGTGGGCGAAAACGTGGTTGCGCGGATTTGGCAACGGGTCTTGGCGGTGATCCTGAAAGTGGGTCAACAATCATTGGCGGTTTTTGTGGTCAGCATGTTCATGGCCCGCGTCATGGGGTTTGTCATGGATATGATGGGACGTGAAACGCTGACAGTTGTGCTGGTCAATTTTGCCGGCGCTGGCGTGCTGATCGCAACGGCCTTTGGTGCAGGTTGGTTCAAATCACAGCCGTGGCGCAAAAAGGTGGTGTCGTGATGCTGCGCCGTGATATTCTAAAATCGCTGTTGGCGCTGGCAGCCGTTCCCGGTGCAGCTTTGGCAGATGAGCCGGGTTTGCAGCTTGGCGACGCGGTAGACTTCGACGCCGAAACGGTCGTAGACCGCGCGCGCAATCTGGCGTCGACTGACTACGCGCCGCGCCCGTTGATCCCCGAAGAATGGCGCAATCTGACCTATGATCAGTACCGCAAGATCTGGTTCGATAGTCGTAATGCGCTTTGGGAAGGCAGTGATCTGCCGCACCGGGTCGATGTATTTCCACCGGGACTGTATTTCCCCCAAGGGGTCGAGATCAACGCAGTTGCAGACGGTGTCGCGCGTCCATTGGCCTTTGATATGGGCGTGTTTGATACCACCGACAAATTCCCCGATGTGCTAATAGACGACACGCTGGGCTATGCCGGGCTGCGTCTGCGCGCAGAATTGGAAACTGCCGGTATCTATCAGGAATTTGCAGTGTTTCAGGGGGCGAGCTATTTTCGTGGCATCGGCACCGGTGAAAACTATGGCCTGTCGGCGCGCGGTCTGGCGTTGAAAACCGGCGATCCGATGGGCGAGGAATTCCCCGATTTTACTGCATTCTGGCTGGAAACACCTGCCGCGGGTGCGGGCACCGTCGTATTGCACGCTTTGCTCGACAGCCCCAGCTGTGCAGGCGCCTACCGTTTTGAGATCACCCATGGCGACATATTGCATATGGCGGTCTCGGCGCATCTTTTTGCCCGCAAGGACATGACCCATGTGGGTATCGCCCCGTTGACGTCGATGTTTTTGTTTGACGAAACCATGCGGCAACGGTTTTCTGACTTTCGCCCCGCAGTTCATGACAGCGACGGGCTCTTGATCCACAATGGCGCAGGCGAGGTCATCTGGCGGCCCCTTGCCAATCCGCTCAGCCTGCAAATCAGCGCCTTTGCGGATCGTAATCCACGTGGATTTGGCCTGATGCAGCGGCCTCGGAAATTCAGCGATTACAATGATCTTGAGGCGCTGTATCACATCCGCCCATCGCTGTGGGTCACGCCTCAGGAAGACTGGGGCGCCGGGTCTGTATCGCTTGTTGAAATTCCTGCCGATCTGGAAATCTATGACAATATCGTCGCTTATTGGCGCCCTGCCGAGGTGATCACCGCAGGCTCGGAACATCAGATGAGCTATCATCTGGATTGGGGTCGGGATCCGGCACCGATCGTTGACATGCCCCTGCGGGTGCTGAACACAGCCATCGGCGGCCGCCCCGAAGGCGGTTTGATCGTCGCGATTGATTTTGAGGCCAACGCACTGGTCCCCGATGACCTGAGCAAGCTGGACATCATTGTGCGCAGCAGTGCCGGAACGGTGACGCCGGGGATTGTGCAACGCAACCCTGAAACCAACGGACCGCGCCTTGCCTTCACATTTGAACCCGGCGAGGCAAAATTTTCGGAATTTCGCGCGCAATTGCGCAAAGATGGCGCAGCTTTGAGCGAAGTGTGGCTTTATCGGTGGACCAGCGCATGACTGACACTTCCACAATGCCACCAGCGGCACCGCTGGAGATGCAGGTTCAGAACCTTGCCGTGGCACCTGGTGTAACAGCGGGCACTGGCACCAGTGGATCAAACACATCATTGGGCTGGCGCATCGCGGTGTTTGGGCCTGCGTTGATCGGCACCGCGTTACTTGTCTATGGCCTTTACGGCTGGCTGGCCGTCACCGGGATGAGCGGGCTGGAGTGGGCGCTGTTGACGATGATCGGTGCAACTTTCGTTTGGGTCACCCTGTCGGTCAGCACCGTTGGTGTGGCTGTTGCGGGCATTTTAGCGCGCGAAGATGCCGATGAACGCGGACCTGCGGCCGTGGCGCCGATTGATGTGGCTTTGGTCATGCCAATCTACAACGAAGTGCCATGGGACGTATTTGGCAACGCATCCGCCATGCTGTCAGACCTTGCGCGGCGCAAAGGCCCGCACAAATACACATTGTTCGTTCTGTCTGACACGCGTGACGACACAATCGCCGCGCAAGAATTGCAAGCCTTCTGCGATCTGCGCACCTCGGCCCCGAATACAATCAAGGTCTATTATCGCCGCCGCGCCGAGAACACGGACAAAAAGGTCGGTAATCTGGTTGATTGGATCACCGGATGGGGTGCCGATTATGAGGCGATGCTGGTGCTGGATGCCGATAGTCTGATGTCGGGTCGAGCCATCGAACGGCTGGCCAGCGAAATGTCTGCAGATCCAAACGCCGGGTTGATCCAGACCTTTCCAATGCTGATTGGGGCCGACACCTTGTTTGCGCGTTTGCAGCAATTTTCAAACATCGCTTATGGCTGGCTCTTGGCCGAAGGTCTGGCGATCTGGGCCCGCGGTGAGGGAAATTACTGGGGTCACAACGCCATTGTCCGCACCCGTGCCTTTGCACAATCCGCCGGATTGCCGCATCTGTCCTCGCGCAGCGGGGCCAGGCTGATCCTCAGCCACGACTTCGTCGAAGCCGGGCTGCTGCGCCGTGCCGGATGGCAGGTTCGGTTCCTGCCTCGTGTCACCGGCAGTTTTGAGGAATCGCCGGGCACGTTGATCGACTATGTGCAGCGTGACCAACGCTGGTGCCGGGGCAATCTGCAGCATTTGCGTCTGCTTGCGACCGCCGGATTGCACCCTGTGTCGCGGTTCCATCTGTTTCATGGGGCGGTCAGCTATCTGCTTTCGCCCGCTTGGTTCGTTCTTCTGGTTGTCTGGGCATTGCTGGGCAAGGACAGCGAAACCAATGTGATTCGTTATTTCAACGAAACCAACCCGTTGTTCCCCGATTGGCCCCCCAGCATGAGCCATATCGACAGCGCGGTTTTTCTGGTGATCATGTATGCGATGCTGCTGACGCCCAAGATTGCGGGCGCGGGCATTATTGCAGCCCACCCGAAAGCCACCAAAGTCTATGGCGGGCGTGGCCCGTTCCTGATGGCATTCCTGATCGAGGTGCTTTTGTCCATTGCCTACGCCCCGATCCTGATGATCCAGCAGACCCGCGCCGTGGTCCGCGCTTTTATGGATCGCCCCGATCCATGGGCGGCACAGGAACGCCATGCCAAGATTTACCCACTGCGGACGCTGATCCGGTTTCACTGGGTTGAAACGATCCTTGGATTGCTATTGCTTTGGGGGTTAGCCGCAGGGTTGATTTCTCTTTGGCTGGTGCCGATTGTGATCAGCCTGACCCTTGCCATTCCGCTGTCAGCCTTAAGTGCCTTGAACATCAGCAAACACGCGCCACAGGGCCTGCGTATGGACAGCCCGCACACGCTGCGCGAACCGGGCATTGTCGGGCGCGCACGAATTGAACGTTCGCGGTTCAAGACATTGCTGTCCGGGTTGGAAATGCCTGCGGAATAGAACGCGCGGGTCTTGGTTCAGCCGAATGATTGGCGCCCCTATCTATTCGACTAAAGCGTCCCGCCTTTAACCTGAGCCATTAAGCATCACTTTTCGCGTTGAGCCGCAGGCGAAGGCAGCGAACAAGTGAAACATGTTTAAGGCGGGGCGCTCTAAATTGAAGCAAAAGCAGGGGCTTATATAGCGTTCTTTACGTCATCCCGGCTTGACCACGGGCAAGCCTCGCTTTAGCCAACCCGGCCCAGCGCCCGAGCCAAGCATCCCTTCGGGGACATCAATAATATTGGCGAAACCAGCTTTTGTTAGCTTGATCGACATGCGCCTTGACCGTACACCACGCGCGCAAATCAACGCCACCGGAATGGCCGTGTCGCCTTTGGTCGCGGCCAGCAAAGCATCGGTAAAATCGTCGCGGCGCATGTCAATTGGCACAGCCCCTACGCCGATACCCGTTAGGGCCCATTCGTCAGGCCGCCTGATGTCGACCAAGACCACTTCACCGTTCAGGGCGCGGCGGTACGCGTCTTCAACGCTTAGATCAGTATCGCTGATTTCCGCCCCGATGTTAAACCAGCGCGTCGCAAAAATCCCACCTGCCGCCACAGCAATAGCGCCAGAATAAAGCACACCGCGACGGGTGATCAAAGACGGGTTTTCTTGATCTTCCTGCTGGGTCATTGAGCAAACCGTTTCAAACCTGTGATCATCGTGCACCCCTTAAAGATTGACAGTCTCTACATATTTCCTGTTGCAAAGTCATAGCTGCGCCATGCCGCGCCACGCACGCCTTTTTCGCGCGCCTCGCAACGTTGTGAAGCTTGGTGTCTACTTCAAAATGGGTGGTTTTGCCGGATCGCTGCCGGGTGCGGGGCGTGCAGGTGCTTGCATTTCGGCGAGTTGCGGCAAATCAAACCGCAAACCAACGCGGGCCAATTTTTGTGTCATGTCATCTGCTGCGTCAAAAAACCCCACATCCATCGACCCCGCCTCGATCCCTGAAAACACCAATGCCTCGGCTGCGGCGTGGGCAAGTGCCTGTTCGGCTTGGGCGACAGCGCCGACAAACCCAAGCATATGGCCACGCCCCCCATCGCGAAACACCACCCCCACCAGATAGGCGCATTGCGCCAGCCCCGTGGCCGTCGCAAGTTTGGCGTCAATGGCAGACAGCAACAGATCCGGCAAACCCTTTGGCGGATGTACCTCGGCTATCCTGGCCTCAACCTGATCTGGCGCGTTTCCCAAGGTTTCATTCAGCCAATCAACGGATGCTTTGGGCAATAAGATCGACGAAGGTGCAACATCCAGGTTGACACCGACCCCTAGGTCTTTGCCCGCCAACATGCCCGCAATCGCGCGACCGGAAAGCGCCACATAGGGCGACACAGCCCCGGTAAATGCGGCCAACCGTTCAACCCGGTCGAAGACCAGAACGTATTGCGCGTCACCAAGATCAAAAAGCTCCGGCGTGACCTGTTCGTCCCGCGCGCCCGCATCCGATTTCAAAAGCAATAACAATTCGGCATCCGCCAGACGTTCGTAAAACCGCAGCCGGGCGGTATCGTCATCAGGTGCCGCATCCATCGCTGTGAAAGCCCGATCAAGGGGTGTCAATTCCGTCATGCATTGTCTCTTGAGTTGTCTTTGCTCAGCGCCATTTGATCTTCCTTTTACCGCATTCAGCTCAGGCGGTATTGCCTGTGGCCAAGCCTGGCAAGTGCAAGATGTCGATCATACCGCGCATACGCCTAACCACAACGTCGCAGCACAATCGGTCAGAATGCAAAAACCGTTGGAAGGGGTCGTTTCATCCCGATGAAATCGGGCAAACGGGGCGAGTTTACACAAAGATAAAGAAACTGCTGCTATAAAGGCGAATGTAACACTGTATTTCTGTTTCTAGATCAGACATAATATCAGCCAATTCGGCGAATAATCGGTCACATAGCTGCTGGCAAAAGCAGCGTGACCAAAACAGGTCCTAAAGCCAGGACCGGAGCAGGGCATGCTGGAGTTTGAGAACGTATCAAAGTCCTTTTGGACAGGCAGTCATCGCAAGGTGATCCTGAACCACGTCTCCTTTCAGGTTGAGCTGGGCAATTCCATGGGCATTCTTGCCCCGAACGGCACCGGGAAAACAACCTTGGTCAATATGATGGCAGGGTTGGAAAAGCCAGACGAAGGTGAGATCCGGCGCAGTTGCAAAATCTCATTTCCATTGGGTTTTATGGGCGGTGTTGCCCATAAGGTATCTGCCAAGGAAAACAGCCGTTATATTGCCCGACTTTACGGTCTTGATCCGGACTATGTCGAAAGCTTTTGTCGCTGGCTGTGCAACTTGGGTGAATACTTTGACCAGCCACTGGGCACCTATTCATCGGGCATGAAAGCCCAGTTTTCTTTTGCCCTGCTGCTGGCGCTGGAATTCGACATGTACCTGATTGACGAAGGTATGCCGGGATCTACGGATGTAGAATTCAACCGAAAAGCCGGCGACATTCTACAAGAGCGTTTGCGCACCACAACAATTATCATCGTGTCTCACAATCCGAAAACGATTGAAAGATTTGCCCGAACCGCGGCCGTTCTGGTCGACGGTCAACTTCACATTTTCGATACTTTGGAAGAAGCGAAACAGCTTTATGACTACCAAACCCAAGGCTAAAAAATTCCGTATCCGGCGCAATTCGTCTGCGGATGGCCGAGCCGCCGAACCGGCACCTGAGGCTACTCTGGCACCGGAGGACGGCCAGCAGCCCCCTGTGTCCAAAGACCAGCACGTGGCAGAGCCGACCGATGACATTAACGAGCCTTCTGGGGACGCGCTGGATATCGATTCTATCCGCCGCGAAGGGTTGACGGGGCGGCAATTGCGGATGGCACGCCGTGTCGCGCAAAAAAACGGGTTGGCGCCGACTTCGGATTTTGATGCGGTTCGGTTGTTGCGGGTCAAAGGGATTGATCCCTTTCAACGCTCAAACATGCTGGAACTGGTTGTCCCGCAGGGCGGGGCAACACAAAACGAAGGCAGCGGCGGCGACGCGCTGCAAAACGCAACGGCAAGCGCTGGCCGCACGCAATTACCGCAAACCCGGTCAAACAGCCGCGACGCAGCCGTTGTTCCCGAGATGGACATCGCTGAAAGCCGCGCGCTTGAAATATCGCGGATTCAGCAAGACATCGGTCGGCGGCGCCGCCGGAAATTGATGACACTGTTGGTGCGTTTGGCGTTTTTCGTTTTGTTTCCGACGATCGTGGCAGGGTATTATTTTTACGTCGTCGCGACGCCAATGTATGCCACGAAATCAGAATTTTTGATTTTGCAGGCCGATAACCTGGGCGGCAGCGGATTGGGGGGATTGTTAACCGGAACTCAGTTCGCCACCTCGCAAGACAGTATTGCGACACAGTCGTATTTACAGTCCAAGGACGCAATGCTGCGGTTGGACCGTGATGCCGGTTTCAAATCGCACTTCTCTCAAGACTGGATTGACCCCATTCAACGGCTTAGCACTGAACCGTCGAACGAAGAGGCATATAAGACCTTCAAAAAGAACATCAAAGTTGGATATGACCCGACCGAAGGCGTGTTGCGCATGGAAGTAATCGCAGCTGATCCGCAGGTCAGCGCCCAGTTTTCCCAGAAATTGATTGGCTACGCCGAACAACGTATTAACCAACTGAGTGAGCAAAAGCGCGACGACCAGATGGCAGACGCCCAGGCCGGTTTTACCAATGCAGAACAGAACCGGCGCCGTGCTCAGGAAGAACTGGTAAACCTGCAAATCCAAGGATCAACTCTGGATCCTGAAGCCGTGATTGCGGGTATTCGCAGTCAAATCAACTCGGTTGAGACGCAAATTCAGGAAAAAGAATTGCAATTGTCCGCCCTTTTGGACAATGCGCGACCAAACCAAAGCCGTGTGGATGGTGCACGCGCTGATATTCGCCGCCTGACCACCCTGCTGACGCAATTGAACGACAAGATGACAGATGCCAGTCAGGGAGAAAACTCGCTGGCGCAATTGACCGTGCGCATCCAGATGGCGCAAGCCGATCTGGCGACCCGTGATTTGTTGTTGTCATCAGCTTTGCAGCAGATGGAACAGACCCGGTCCGAGGCCAATCGCCAGGTGCGCTATCTGACAATCTCGGTTGATCCAGTGGCCAGTGAGGACCCCAGCTATCCGCGCAAATTCGAAAACACCATACTGGCGTTTTTGATCTTTTCAGGGGTATATCTGCTGTTCTCTCTTACGGCGTCCATTCTTCGCGAACAGGTAACATCCTAACATGAGCCAAATAAAAGTCGCCGATCTGACCATAGGCAATGACCGGCCATTGACGCTGATTGCAGGCCCCTGCCAGTTGGAAAACACCGATCACGCGCAAATGATCGCCGGCACCTTGAAAGAGGCTTGTGATGCCGCCGGTGCGCAGTACATATTCAAAGCCTCGTTTGACAAGGCCAATCGCACCTCGATTTCCGGTGTGCGCGGGCCGGGTATTGACGAAGGGTTAGCGATACTGGCCGAGGTCAAAAAAGCCATTGGCGTACCAGTTCTGACCGATATTCACACGCCTGAACAATGCGTCCAAGTGGCCGAAGTGGCGGATGTTCTGCAAATCCCGGCGCTGCTGTGTCGCCAAACCGACCTGGTGCTTGCAGCTGCTGAAACAAATGCGGCGATCAATGTCAAAAAAGGTCAATTTCTGGCGCCTTGGGATATGGCCAATATCGTAGCCAAAATTGAATCGACCGGAAACAAGCGCATCTTGCTGACCGAGCGCGGAACCTCGTTTGGCTATAACACCCTGGTCACAGATATGCGCAGCCTGCCGCAAATGGCCCAGACCGGCTATCCGGTGGTGATGGATGCCACCCATTCGGTGCAACAACCTGCGGGTTTAGGCGGGTCAACCGGCGGGCAGCGCGAATTTGCCCCCCTTATGGCCCGTGCGGCGGCGGCAATCGGCGTCGCGGCGGTGTTTATTGAGACCCATGAAGACCCCGATAAATCACCATCTGACGGGCCAAATATGGTCTACCTTGATCAGATGCCCAACCTGATCAAAATACTGATGAAGTTCGACACATTGGCCAAAGAACACCCGATGCAATTCTAAGCCGCTTTTGCGCCTCGGCTTTAGTCGAACAGGCTGCGCAGCTTGTCCTCAAGCTGATCTTTCAGTACCTCTTCGATGGATTTTTCCGGGTCAGCGGCCCCGCCCAATTCCTCTTGCAACTTTTCGCGCAGCTTGTCTTTGGCACGGGTTTCCAGCGCTTGCTTTTCCTCGGCCAGATTCAGATCAATCGCCGCCTTTAGGTCCGGCCTGATGCTGGGATCGGCCCAGGACCCGACAATCCGAACCGGGATCGCGATCCCTTTGCCGCTGTTGGCGCGCAAGGCCACAGGCGTAAATGTATAGTCAATTTGCTGCTGGCCCAGATCGACAACCCCTGCCCCATCCGCCCGGTAATTGGTCAGCAGCATCAGCAGATCCTGATTGCGCAAAACACCGTTGGCCATCGTGAACGTCGCGCCCAGACTGTCAAAAACCGTGGTACCCCCGGTGGCATCCGCTGCCCGCATCAACCGGTCCAGATCAAAGCCCGTGATCGTGCCGCGCCCAAGGGTCACAGCGCCTTCACCGGAAAGGGATTTCATAATGGCATCAATGCTTTGCCCGGCCCCCAAGAACGACAGATCGGCATCACCTTTGCCTGTAAACCGGGTCAGATCAGCGGCATCTGTCAGCAGCGGCTGGGCCTCGATCGCGCGTGCGTTTAGCGCCCCGCCAACAGACAGCCCGTTGCGGTTGTTCATCACAAATTCACCGGTCAGAACCCCGTCATAGGCGGCAACTTCGCGCAATTCGAACACCATGCGGGACCGGTCATTTTTCAATAGCGCCCGCGTTGCGCCGAATTTAAGCGACCCAAGGTCCACACTGTCGGCCTGTAATGCGATGTCACCGTTAAAGGCTGCTAGGCCGCTGGCATCGATGCGGCTGGTCGACCATCCTTTTCCGGCAGATTGTGCGGGTGCCGATCCGCCCGATGTGCTGCCGGCCTCACTGCCCGATGTCGCCCCCGACAAATCGAGCGCGCCTGCTTTCAGTTGCGCGTTGATGTGCGGGGTGCCGTTCAGCGTGATGTCTGCGGCCCCCGTCAGTTGATTGCCGCCCAGATCAACGCTCAGGTCGCGCAGCGCCAGCCGTCTGTCTGGCGTCAACGTCAGATCGGTCGTCATATCAATGCGACGCCCCAGACCTTGCGGCAGATCGGCGCCACCCAGTCCAAGATTGCGCAAAAACGTATCCGTGTTATCGGTTTTGAGCGTCAAGGCACCGGCCACTGCCCCCGCGGTGCTGGCGCGTCCGTTGATGTTAAATGTACCGCCCAAAGTTTTAACGCTGGCATCTATGGGGCGCACTTCGCCGGTGATAAAATCAGCAAAACCTGCGATTGTGGCAGCAACCTGTACCTCCGGCCCGACGGGGCGCAGCACGGCCGTGATAACAGCCGAACCCAACCGCTCCGGCCAATCAAGCCTTAGGTCAACCCCTTGATAAGACACCAGATCGCTGCCTTCGGCGTCATAGATCAGGGTCGCATCGGTGATCGACAAACGTTCAATACTGATCGGGCGTGCCGGTTTGGATGGCGTCGTTTCAGTGGCAATCACGGCCGTCCCTGTGGCGTCAGCAAATTGCCAGCTGGCGCGCCCGTCCCGGCGCTGGTCCAGCCGGATCGTCGGGCTTTCAGCCTCGATATTGGTGATGCGGATGGTGCCGCGCAGCAGGCTTAGCGCATCGACGCCAATCGCCGCATTGGCGGCCGTCAGCATCGGGCCCTGCTTTGACCATTCGGCGTTTTCAACCTCAAGCCCGCCTGCGCGCACCCCCAGAACCGGCCAGAATGTCATGGATACATCGCCAGAAATCGAGACATCGCGCCCGGTCGCATTGCGAATCTGGTCGGCGGCAATCTGCGCGATCCGGTCTTTTGGCAAAAAGAACAGCGACACGACTGCGACCACGAGGATCAACAAGATCACCCCGATCAACCGTTTCAATATCCACATCATCTGCAACGCTCCTCATCCTGAACTGCCGGGCCTTTCACAGGCTCTCTGCATCCTTTATAGCGCAAGTCATGAGCACAAACCCCCCAAATCTGCGCCCCGATCTTGCGCCAGCCGCAAAATTGTCAGATCCCTCCCGGCCCGGTCAGCCGACAATTGGCATGGTATCTCTTGGATGCCCCAAAGCGCTGGTTGACAGTGAACGTATTCTGACGCGTCTGCGCGCCGAAGGCTATGGTGTGTCGCCCGATTATGCAGGTGCCGACACCGTGATCGTTAACACCTGTGGTTTTCTGGACAGCGCCAAGGCGGAAAGCCTAGATGCCATCGGCGAGGCGCTGGCGGAAAACGGCAAGGTGATTGTGACAGGCTGTCTGGGCGCCGAGCCTGAGTATATTCGCGAACATCACCCGCGCATTCTGGCGGTGACCGGGCCACATCAATACGAACAGGTGCTGGATGCGGTTCATGCCGCTGTACCGCCATCGCCGGACCCTTTTGTTGATCTGCTGCCTGCACAGGCCGTATCCCTGACCCCGCGGCATTATAGTTATTTAAAGATTTCAGAGGGTTGCAATCATAAGTGCAAGTTCTGCATTATCCCTGACATGCGGGGGCGCCTACAATCGCGCCCTGCCCATGCGGTCCTGCGTGAGGCGGAAAAGCTGGTTGAAAACGGCGTTCGCGAATTGCTGGTGATCTCGCAAGATACGTCCGCCTATGGGGTCGACATCAAACATGCCGAAGATCGTGGTCACAGGGCACACATCACCGATCTGGCGCGTGACTTGGGATCGCTTGGGGCCTGGATCCGGCTGCACTATGTTTATCCCTATCCGCATGTGCGGCAGTTAATCCCGCTGATGGCCGATGGGCTGGTGTTGCCCTATCTCGACATTCCGTTCCAGCACGCGCATCCAGATGTTTTGAAACGCATGGCCCGTCCCGCGGCGGCGGCACGGACATTGGATGAAATCGCAGCCTGGCGGGATATGTGTCCAGATTTGACCCTGCGGTCGACCTTTATCGTCGGATACCCCGGTGAAACCGAGGCCGAGTTTCAAACCTTGCTCGATTGGCTGGACGCGGCACAGTTGGATCGGGTGGGTTGTTTTCAGTACGAAAACGTCGCCGGAGCACGGTCAAACGCTCTGCCCGATCATGTGGCAGCGGACATCAAACAGGACCGTTGGAATCGGTTCATGGCAAAGGCACAGGCCATTTCCGAGGCCAAGCTGGAAGCAAAAGTAGGTCAGGTGATGGAGGTGATCATTGATGAAATTGACGGTGACGCCGCCACTTGCCGCACCAAGGCCGACGCACCAGAGATTGATGGGAATCTGTTTATTGATGAGGGGTTTAAGAACCTTTCCGTCGGACAGATTGTCACCGTCAAAGTTGATGAGGCCGGCGAATATGATCTGTGGGGGACGGTGATCTGACACTGCAATTGCGAGGCTGAAAAACGCGGTCCATTGCCACACCTCTTGAAAGTTCGCATAAAATGTTCTATGTTTGTTCCAGCTGCAGGATCAAGGAGCATTCACATGTCCTTTCAAACCCAATTTCCCGGAATGTTTGCCCCTGAACAGGGCGCGCTGCCGATTGAGGCTACAACAGTCCAACCCGCAACGGAAAAGCAAAAGGCGTACGCACAGCAACTCGCGCAGAATTCCGGCGCGGTGATCCCCAAAGGTGTAATGGATGACCGTTCGGCCCTGTCACGGTGGATCGACGCACATAAAGCACCTGCGCCACAAGGTCGGTTCGCAAATTACCCTTCGTCAAAACAAGTAGCCTTTGCCGAACGGATAGCCCGTCTGAAACGCCGTGACATTCCACGCGAGTGTTTTCATGACAAACTGATGATGTCGAAATGGATCGACGGCAATAAACCGCGCTAAGATTGGGGACTGAAGATAGTTCCCACAGACCCTAGTCGATGTAGCCAAATGTTGCGTCGTCGACAAAATCCAACTCACCACCTACAGATCCTATACGCATTTGCAGGCAATGCCCGCCCTTGCGTTGAAAAAACACCGCTTCCAGTGCATACCAGCCTGCTTGCGGCGCGGTCACTTCGACTTTGTTGGTGGTTTCGCAAGGGTGGCGGCCGTCGTGATATGCCACTTCCTGTTCGCCCAATGTCGCCTGCAATCCGTCGTTGGTCAGAAAATCAATGGTATATGTGCCCGGCGCATCAAAGCGCATAAATCCCGAAATTCCAGCGGCAACTTTGGTGTCTTTGCGCGATGTCAGGGCGAGCTTGCCTTCAGGCGCGTCTGGGTAATTCAGTCCTGTCAACGGCTTGCCGTCGCGCGCGTTTTCAAGCGCTTCTTCGGCTTCTGCTAAGGTTTTGACATCCATCGGATAGGCATATTGCACGGCCAGACCCCGGGTAATGTCACCGTCATTGGGTTGAGGATCGGCAATCACAAGCGCCAAGGGGGCGGCGAATGCCGTAGTTGTCAAAGCCAGGCTGAATGCAACCGCTATGCCAGTCGATGGTTTCATATGTTAACCCTGTCAGGTTGGATTGCGCCGGTTTTTTGCGGGCGCATAAGTGTCGCCTGCCCGTTCGCTTGATTATATGGACAAAAGCCTAAGCAAAAATATCTACCACGACAAGCCAGCAGCGCTATGTTGGGCGGTACAGCAGCTCATTTCGCAAACATTTCTACCGGAGATTACAAAATGCCCGACGCCCCAACCATTGCCCAAAAAGCACCCTATCCGATCGAAGTTGAAGCCGGAAAAACATATTTCTGGTGCGCCTGCGGGAAATCATCCAAGCAACCGTTTTGCGATGGATCACATAAAGACACCGGTTTTGCGCCGGTCAAATACCAGGCCGAAGCCGACAAGAAAATGTTCTTTTGCGGCTGCAAAGCGACAGGCAATAACCCGCTCTGCGACGGCAGCCACGCAAAGCTGTAATCTGTCTTAGGGTCCTGACCCTAAAGGCCCGCAGCCGTGCGGCGCACCGTGTCCAGCCGTGCGGAATTGGGCGGATGGGTACCAAGAAACCGGTCGCCGGGATCAGGAATGCGAAAAAAGAATTGCGCACCGACAAGCGGCTTATACCCGGCACGCGCCGTAATAATGGTGCCCAATTCGTCGGCCTCAAGTTCGAAATTCTTGGAATAGGTCCGTGCGCCGACTCTGGCACCGGACCTTTGGGCCGTTTGAACAGCCTCGGATCCGCCACCCAATAACACGGCAGCGGCCCCCGCAAGCACGGCACCGGCGACAGCATTTTGCTGTTGGCGGCCAATATGGCCTCGGATGTGATGCGCCGCTTCGTGCCCCATAATAAAGGCCAGTTCGTCCGCATTTCGCGCATCTGCAATCAAAGCCCTGGTAAAGGCGATCACCGGGCGGCCGTTTTTGTCCAGCGTCTGATAGGCGTTGGACGGCTGACCGGGGCGACTGTCGACAAGGATATTAAAATTGCAATTGACCCCGGAGGTACGCGCGCGGCATTCGCGTTCGGCAACCGGTTCGACCGTTCTGACCACCTGCGCAAAAGTGCGCAGCCCCTGGGACGCGCTCAAAGGCGGCTGACTGGCAGAGGATCCGGCAGACGGCGCCGGAGATTGCGCTGTCGGAATCTCTTCGCAGGCAGCCAGCAGAATGACGGCGGCCAGAATAGCCAAAGGTTTCTTGATCATCGGTTGGGTCCTTATCGGCCAATTCATTTCAATGGTTTTAGCACGCCAGAAATCAGTTGCCATCCCTGATCGCGCAGCTTTTTGCAATCTTGCAAAGCGCCGCTTATTGCGTAGGGTAAGGCGATGTTTACGATTGAGCACGAATTTGACGCAACCGTGATCACCTTGGTAGATGACGGATCAACACCCCTCCAAGAAGACGTGATCATCCATGCTACTGAAAGTGCCGTGATCATCAACCAATATGACGCCCGAACGGACCGCACGTATTCTATTGCATTGTCGCCCGAGCAGTTGCGCGATCTCAGTGCCGCGCTGAACTTGCCCGAAGGCGTCTACGGGCCTGCCTCAGGATAGCGCACGTCAGGCTGAAAACGGCTAAAGACGGCCTTGTTCGGGCACTTATTTACGAAGGACAAAACCATGGCGATCGGCACAAACATAATGACGTTTCATCAGGGCCGTTGGTACCAAGGCGATGTCCGTATTATCAATGCGGCTGACCACGGTGCATGGTTGGGAACCACTGTTTTTGACGGCGCGCGGTTGTTTCAAGGTCTGGCACCCGATCTGGAGTCGCATTGCGCCCGGCTCAACCGCTCGGCCAGAGCGTTGATGATCACGCCGACCGTCGAGACTGACAAGATCGTCGAGATCGTGCGCGAAGGGCTGGCGCATTACACCAAGGATCAAGCGGTCTATATCCGACCGATGTATTGGGCGCTTGAGGGCGATGAGTTGGGGATCGTTCCGCTGCCCGATGCCACAGGCTTTGCAATATCGCTGGAACAGATCGCAATGCCGCCGGCGGATGCGGCGACGACCCTGACAACAACCCGATTTCGTCGGCCCGTGTTGGAAAACAATGTGGTGAACGCAAAGGCGGGATGTCTTTATCCCAACAACGCCCGAATGCTGCAAGAGGCGCGTGCCAAAGGATTTGGCAACGCCTTGGTCGCTGATGCGGCGGGCAATGTGGCGGAAACCGCAACCGCCAATGTTTTTATGGTCAAAGACGCAGAGATCTTTACCCCGATTGCAAATGGTACATTTCTGTCTGGCATCACCCGCGCACGGCATATCGCAAACTTTGCCGCAGATGGGGTAAAGGTACACGAAGCCGTGCTCAGCTTTGCCGATTTCCATGACGCGGACGAGGTGTTTTTGTCCGGCAATATGACCAAAGTGACACCTGTGAAGGCCTTTGATGACACCCAATACCAGATCGGGCCAGTGACCCGCCGGGCGCGCGAAATGTATTGGGACTGGGCCGCCGGTCAAAAAGCCTAGGCGCGAATTGTCCTACAGGCACGGCAGCGCTTACAGGCTTTGGTCCGGAACCGGCGCCCGAATTTCGCATCACCGATAGATGGCGCTGTGGACTGCATAAATGCAGCACCCTATACCCAGTTTGACATTGCACGACGTTTCAACAACCGCCATGATTGCGCATCGAAGGAGAGCTACACATGCGTAAGTTTCTGGTCGTGCTTGATGACAGCCGCGAATGTCTGAACGCGATGCGTTTCGCAGCAATGCGCGCATCACATACAGGTGGCGGTGTCGCAATATTGTCGGTTATTCCGCCTGATGAATTCAATCACTGGATAGGCGTCGGCGAAGTTATGCGCGAAGAGGCGCGGTCACGTATTCATGCCCATTTTGAGGTTTTCGCCAAATGGATGCGCGACAAGCAGGGCATTGATCCCGAACTGGTCATCCGCGAAGGCCAGCCCGTCGATGAAATCATTTCCCAAGTCGCTGAGGACCCCGAAATCGGTGTTCTGGTGCTGGGGGCTGGTACCGACAAAAAGGGGCCCGGCCCTTTGGTCACGCAGATGTCGAAAAATGCCGGGGCGCTGCCAATCCCGATCACAATTGTACCGGGCGATCTGAGCAAAGAGAAGCTCGAAGCAATCACCTAGGGTCCTGGCACTAGAACCAATGGCGCAGTCAATCTTTGCAATCACCCTCGTCGTGCCGGATTATGACAGCGCGATTGCGTTTTACGTTGGCAGCCTTGGGTTCGATCTGATCGAGGATACGGCCATGGGCCCCAACAAACGCTGGGTTCTTGTAGCGCCTTCCGGGGATGGGAATACACGGCTGTTACTGGCGCGGGCGGCCGATGATGTGCAGGCCGGGTCTATTGGTCATCAGACCGGGGGCCGCGTCGGATTTTTTCTGCACACGGATGATTTTGACGCAGATTACGCCCGGATGTGTGCGGCTGGCGTGGATTTTGAGGAAACACCACGCGCCGAGGCTTATGGCAAAGTTGTGGTCTTTCAAGATCCGTTTGGCAATCGCTGGGACCTGCTGGAACGTATCCAACCGGTTTAGAACCATTCCAAACCTTGACTTGGCCGCCGCGCATCCGCATATCTGAAGCATAGCACAGGAGCGCGCCCATGTTCATCCAAACTGAATCCACGCCGAACCCCGCCACCTTAAAATTCCTGCCCGGCCAGACCGTTCTGGAAATGGGCACGGCTGACTTTCCGACCGCAGAGACATCGGACAAATCCCCCCTTGCGGCTCGCATCTTTGCGGTCGAGGGCGTCACGGGTGTGTTCTTTGGCACCGATTTCGTCACCGTCACCAAGGCCGACGCTGTTGAATGGGATCACATCAAACCCGCGCTTCTGGGTGCGATTATGGAGCATTTCCAATCCGGTCAACCGGTGATGGAAGGCGATCACACACCAGCTTCGGGCCATGCGGAACATACCGGTGAAGATGGCGCAATCGTCAATCAGATCAAAGAGTTGCTGGACAGCCGGGTGCGCCCTGCGGTGGCGCAAGATGGCGGCGACATTACCTTTCATGGCTTTGACCGGGGCGTTGTCTATCTGCACATGCAAGGCGCTTGCGCGGGCTGCCCCTCGTCGACGCTGACGCTGAAAATGGGCATCGAAAACCTGTTGCGCCACTATATCCCAGAAGTCACCGAGGTGCGCCCAGTTGCCCAGTGAACCACCACTGATCCTGGCGTTTGATACATCGGCCGCGCATTGCGCGGCCGCTTTGCTGTCCGGCGACCGGGTTGTTGCATCCGCCCAGGAATCCATGACCAAAGGCCAGGCCGAACGCCTTATGGGGCTTTGCAGCGACTTGGTGGAACAATCAGGCCACAGGTTTTGCGATCTGGATGCGGTAGGCGTTGGTGTCGGGCCGGGAAATTTTACAGGCATCCGCATTTCGGTATCCGCGGCTCGGGGGCTGGCAATGGGGTTGGGCATTCCTGCCGTTGGCATTAACGCGTTCGACGCCTTGCGCTATGGCACGTCCGGCCCTTGCCAATGCGTTGTCGATGCCCGGCGCAATCAGGTCTATGTGCAGCAATTCTCGGACGCCGGTGCGGTACCGCCGCTTGTTTGCTCGGCGCAGGATTTGGCGGGTTCCGACGGGCCAATCATCGGTACCGGCGGGCGGTTGCCCGACCATCCGACCGCCATCGCCATAGCGCATCTGACCGCACGGCGTTACCGCCACGCCCCGCCGCGTCCCGCACCGTTGTATCTGCGCCCGGCCGATGCTGCACCCGCACGCGACACACCGCCGGTCATTTTGAAATGACACCGAATGCAATGGCCGCGATTCACAAGGCCGCCTTTACATCTGACCGACCGTGGAACGCCGCTGAATTCAGCGATCTGGCCAAATTGCCCGGAACGCAAGCCGTCACCCACCGGTTTGGATTTGCCATGTTCAGGCAAGTTCTGGACGAGGTTGAACTGCTAACCCTTGCTGTCGATCCTGCCGTCCAGCGGCAAGGTATTGCACGATCATTGATGGTTGATTGGATGGCGCAGGCGGCCCAAAATGGCGCCACGTCTGCGTTTCTTGAGGTGGCGGCGGACAATATAGCCGCCCTTAGCCTTTACCACAGCCTTGGTTTTCAAAAAATCGCAACACGGCCTGACTATTACAATCGGCGCGCGCGGCCACCCGTCGATGCTATCATCCTACAAATAGCACTTTAAGTTGACCAAATGGTCAGTTTTCTCCCAAAAAACCAAAAAGCGGTTGACCCCGCGCCCTGCCTACCCCCTAAATTGCACCTGATCACCAATGATCTGCACGACATCGGGTTGTGATGCGCGGTACTGCTCCGGCATCTGAGCCCCAACATATGATAACGGGAGAATCCAACATGACGATTATGCACAAGCTACTTGGTGCTGCCGCCAGTCTGGCATTGACTGCCGGTGCGGCACTGGCCGAACCTGCGCTGATCTTTGATCTGGGCGGCAAATTTGACAAATCCTTTAATGAGGCCGCATTTGCAGGCGCACAGCGTTGGGCCGAAGAAACAGGCGGTACGTTCCGGGAAATCGAACTGCAATCAGAAGCGCAACGCGAACAGGCGCTGCGGCGCTTTGCAGAAGTGGGCGCTAACCCAATTGTTATGACCGGTTTTGCATTTGGCGATTCTCTGGGACAGGTCGCAGCGGACTATCCGGACACCGATTTCGTGATCATCGACATGGTTGTCGACCAGCCAAACGTGCGTTCGGTTGTGTTTAACGAACACGAAGGTTCCTATCTGGTTGGCATGATGGCGGCCCAAGCCTCTGAAACTGGCACCGTCGGGTTTATCGGCGGTATGGACATTCCATTGATCCGCAAATTCGCCTGTGGCTATGCGCAAGGCGTCAAATCGGTGAACCCGGACGCGACGATCATTGCCAATATGACCGGTACGACCCCGGCGGCATGGAATGACCCTGTCAAAGGATCCGAGCTTACAAAAGCACAAATCAGCCAAGGCGCGGACGTGGTCTATGCCGCGGCTGGCGGTACCGGAGTTGGTGTCTTGCAAACGGCTGCCGACGAAAACATCCTGTCTATCGGTGTTGACAGCAACCAGAACCACTTGCATCCGGGCAAGGTTCTGACGTCGATGATGAAACGTGTTGATAACGCCGTTTATCAGGCAATGACCGACGGCCCCGGCATGGAAAAAGGCTTTAACGTCATGGGGATCGCCAATGGTGGCGTCGGTTACGCGATGGATGAAAACAACGCCGATCTGGTCAGCGCCGACATGCAGGCATCAGTTGATGCAGCGGCCGCAAAAATCGGGTCCGGTGAGTTGGCCGTGCATGACTATATGTCGGACGACAGCTGCCCTGATCTGAGCTTTTAGAACGTGAACGACGAAAACTCAACGGGGCGGCAGGATACCGTCGCCCCGGCGATCGAGCTGAAAGGCATTTCCAAAGCCTTTGGGCCGGTACAAGCCAACAAAGACATCTCGATCCGGGTTATGCCCGGCACGATCCATGGGATTATCGGCGAAAACGGAGCCGGAAAATCGACATTGATGTCGATTCTTTACGGGTTCTACAAAGCCGACAAAGGCGAGGTTTTCATCGCCGGGAAAAAAACCGAAATTCCCGACAGTCAGGCGGCAATTGCGTCCGGCATCGGGATGGTATTCCAGCACTTTAAACTGGTTGAAAACTTCACTGTGCTCGAAAACATCATTCTGGGCGCGGAAGACGGCGGTCTGTTGAAACCATCGCTGGCCAAGGCCCGGAAAACACTGCTGGAACTGGCCGAAGAATATGGTTTGAATGTGAACCCTGATGCGCTGATCGAAGAGATCGGCGTCGGCATGCAGCAACGTGTCGAAATCCTCAAGGCGCTCTACCGCCATGCTGATATCCTCATTCTGGACGAACCAACCGGCGTGCTGACCCCCGCCGAGGCCGACCAGTTGTTCCGCATTCTGCATCGCCTGCGCGAAGAGGGAAAAACCATCATTCTGATCACGCACAAGCTGCGCGAAATTATGGATGCCACGGACACGGTCAGCGTCATGCGGCGCGGCGAAATGACCGCAACGGTCAAAACTTCAGACACCAGCCCTGCCGAATTGGCTGAATTAATGGTCGGGCGTAAAGTATTGCTTCGCGTGGATAAAACCCCGGCAAGACGAGGCCATTTGGTTCTGGACATTCGCAATCTTCGGGTGCGCGACGACAAGAATGTAGAACGCTTGAAGGGCATCGATCTAAAAGTGCACGCCGGCGAAGTGCTGGGTATTGCGGGCGTGGCGGGCAATGGCCAATCCGAGTTGTTAGAGGTGCTGGGCGGCTATGCAAATGGCACCGGAGAAGTGTTCGTGAACGCCATACCCATTGATCTGAGTGGCAAACATTCCGACGGGCAATCGCGGCGCGCGCATGGCATCGCCCATGTCCCCGAAGACCGGCAACGCGAAGGTCTGATCATGGACTACCACGCCTGGGAAAACACCGCCTTTGGCTATCACCGCGATCCGGCCTACCAATCTGGCATGCTGATGAACAATGCAGCGATCAAGGCTGACACGGTGGGCAAGATCGAACGCTTTGACGTGCGCCCGCCTGACCCAAATCTGGCAGCCAAGAATTTTTCCGGCGGCAATCAGCAAAAACTTGTCCTGGCGCGTGAAATCGAACGCAACCCCGATCTGTTGCTGGTCGGTCAACCAACGCGCGGCGTCGACATCGGCGCCATCGAGTTCATTCACCAGCAAATCATAGCCCTGCGGGATCAGGGCAAGGCAATCTTGCTTGTCAGCGTCGAATTGGAAGAGATATTGGCCTTGTCCGACCGGATAGCCGTTATGTTCGACGGGGTCATCATGGGTGAAAAGATGCCAAATGACACCGACGAGAAAGAGCTGGGTCTTTTAATGGCCGGCATGGAGACCTGATATGGACGTAATGCCAAAATGGGCCGAAGTCGTTCTGGTGCCGCTGATCAGCCTGGTGCTGGCGGCGATTCTTTCCGCATTGGTGATCCTAGCCATCGGCGAAGACCCGATTGCGGCGGTGAAACTGATGGTCACTGGCGCATTGGGCAGCAGCTATGGCTGGGGTTACACGCTGTATTACGCCACGAATTTCATGTTCACCGGACTGGCGGTCTCGATCGCCTTTCACGCGCGTTTGTTCAATATCGGCGGCGAAGGTCAGGCCATGTTAGGGGGGCTTGGCGTTGCCATTGCCTGTCTTTACATCCCCTGGCCACATTGGTCGCTGGCGTTGATCGGTGCAATTGTTATGGCAGGCCTTCTGGGGGCAGCATGGGCTGCGATCCCGGCCTATCTGCAAGCCAAACGCGGCAGCCACATCGTGATCACCACGATCATGTTCAACTTTATTGCAGCCGCAGTTTTGAACTATGCTCTGGTAAATGTCATGCGCCCGGCAGGCAGCATGGATCCGGCCTCGGCCCGATTTAGCGAAACAGTCCATCTGCCGACACTGCACGATTTGCTGGCACCGTTTGGCATTTCCTTCTCGAAAGCGGCACCTGCAAATATCTCGCTTTTGGTGGCGATGGCGGCCTGTGTGTTGCTATGGGCACTGATCTGGCGCACCCGGTTGGGTTATGAAATTCGCGCTTATGGTCATTCTGAAAATGCTGCACGCTATGCTGGTATATCGCCGGTCAGAATTACCATGATTGCCATGATCATTTCGGGCGCATTGGCGGGAATGATGGCCATCAACAACGTGATGGGCGAGGCAGAGCGCCTTGTTCTGAACGCCACCGAAGGCGCCGGGTTCATCGGCATCGCCGTCGCACTGATGGGGCGCAGTCATCCGTTTGGTGTGTTTCTGGCGGCGATTCTGTTCGGGTTTCTTTACCAAGGCGGCGCGGAACTGGCGCTTTGGACGTCGATCCCCCGCGAACTGATTGTGGTGGTGCAAGCGCTGGTCATTCTGTTCACAGGCGCGCTCGATAATATGGTGCGGATACCACTGGAACGGATATTCCTGTCGCGGCGTATCGCGCGCGCGGCAAAACAAACAAAGCTGGCGGAGTAACCCATGGATATTCTGGCGCTTTTTGATCTTTCGGTTCTCGACACAACTGTCCGACTGGCCACGCCGCTTTTGCTGGCCTGTCTGGCTGGATTGTTTTCTGAACGCGCCGGGATTTTTGACATCGGGCTTGAGGGCAAAATGCTGGCGGCTGCGTTTTTCTCGGCTGCCGTGGCCTCGATCACCGGGTCTGTCTGGCTAGGCCTGCTGGCTGGCATTGGCGCGTCTTTGGCACTGAGTGTTGTGCACGGGCTGGCCTCAATCACATTTCGCGGCAATCAATTGATCTCGGGCGTAGCGATCAACTTTTTGGCGGCCGGGCTGACGGTCTTGATCGCGCAGGACTGGTTCAGCCAAGGTGGCCGAACCCCATCGCTAATTGGTGCAGCGAGGTTCGAGGCGATCACCCTGCCCTACGCCGCAGCCTTGCGGGATATTCCGGTGCTTGGGCCGATCTACTTTGAGTTGATTTCCGGCCATTCCATACTGGTTTATGCGGCGATTTTGACGGTTCCCGGCACCTGGTGGATACTTTTCCGCACGCGCTTTGGTCTGCGACTGCGCGCCGTGGGCGAAAACCCGGCAGCGGTTGACACGGCGGGCGTGTCTGTTGTCGGGCTGCGGTATGCGGCTGTAGCGATTTGCGGGATTCTATGCGGCATCGCCGGGGCCTATCTGGCGACGGGTCTTCAGGCGGGCTTTGTCAAAGATATGACAGCCGGTCGCGGGTTTATCGCGCTTGCTGCTTTAATATTTGCGAAATGGCGACCCTGGCATGCCCTGTGGGCAACGCTGCTCTTTGGCTATCTGCAGGCCATCGCCCTGCGGCCCGACATCATTGAGGGCGCATTGGGGTTTCAGGTTCAGGTACAATTGTTGGACGCAATGCCCTATATTCTGACCGTTGTGATCCTTGCCGGCTTTGTCGGCAAAGCCATTCCGCCCCGTGCCGGCGGCGCGCCATACGTCAAAGAACGGTAGCGTGCCTCTTTTTGCGACCTGAAATGGGGTAATAAGGCCAGTTTTGGGAATAATCTCGGTCCTGTTTGCTGCGAGGCAGCAACCTGCCTTGATTTCGCATGACTGCTTAGTCTAACAGATGGCATGCAGATATACCTTCCCATTGCCGAAGTATCGGTCAACGCGTTCCTTTTGCTGGGACTGGGTGGAATTGTGGGCATTCTGTCGGGAATGTTCGGGGTTGGTGGCGGATTTTTGATGACGCCATTGTTGTTCTTTATTGGCATTCCCCCCGCCGTCGCCGTTGCAACCGAGGCAAACCAGATCGTTGCCTCGTCGTTTTCCGGGGTTCTGGCGCATTTTAAACGAAAAACCGTCGACCTGAAAATGGGAACGGTGCTGCTGATTGGCGGTCTGATCGGGGCCGCATTGGGAGTTGTGGTCTTTAACTACCTGAAAGCCCAGGGTCAGGTCGATCTGTTGGTCAAGCTTTGTTATGTGGTGTTCTTGGGTGTGATCGGCGGGCTGATGTTCATCGAAAGCCTGAACGCCATTCGCAAGACCCGAAAAGGTGGCACTCCGGGTACGCGCAAAAAACACAATTGGATTCACGGTCTGCCTTTCAAAATGCGGTTCCGGGTCTCTGGGCTTTATATCTCGGTTATTCCGCCCTTAATCGTGGGTGTTTTGGTTGGCATCCTGGCGGCCATCATGGGTGTCGGTGGTGGCTTTATCATGGTGCCCGCGATGATCTATCTTTTGGGGATGCCGACAAAAGTTGTGGTTGGCACGTCGCTGTTTCAGATCATTTTCGTCACCGCGTTCACCACCATGCTGCATGCGACAACCAACTTTACTGTTGATATCGTTCTTGCGGTTCTGCTGCTGGTTGGGGGCGTCATCGGGGCGCAGATCGGCACCCGGATTGGCGTGAAAATGAAGGCGGAACAGCTGCGTATTCTACTCGCGATCATGGTACTGGCCGTCTGCGGAAAACTGGCCACGGATTTGCTGTTCATGCCATCGGAGCTGTATTCTATCGGCGCCGCGGGGGGCCATTGATGCGCATCCTGAGAACCCTTGCAGCATTGATCGCCTTGGCCTTGGTCTGGTCCGCCCCGGCCCAAAGCGAAGAAGTCGTTCTTGGCCTGAGTAAGGACAAAGTGTCGATCACCACCAACTTCAACGGCTCTGAAATTCTGATTTTTGGCGCAGTAAAGCGCGAAGAAATGATCCCAAACGGTCCTGAATTGCAGGTCGTTGTCACAATTGCCGGTCCTTCACTGCCCCTGACAGTACGTCGCAAAGAAAAGAAATTTGGTATTTGGGTAAACGTCGATTCAGTTGATATCGACCACGCGCCAAGCTTTTACGCAATTGCCACCAGCGGCCCACTGCGCGAAGTTCTCAAAGATGTCGAAGACCTGCGATATCGTGTGTCCATTCCGCGCGCGATCCGGTCTGTGGGCGCGCCGTCAAACATAAAAAATTCCGCCAATTTCACCAATGCCGTCATCCGGATCAGATCTGATGCCAACCTCTACCAACTGCGCGAAGACGCCGTGACAATTGACGAGCAGACGCTTTTCCGCGCCTCGGTTCAACTGCCGGCTGCCTTGACCGAAGGCGACTATGTCACCCGCATTTTCCTGACCCGTGACGGCAATGTCGTGTCCGATTATGAAACGACAATCGACGTCAAGAAAGTCGGGATGGAACGTTGGCTGTACGAATTGTCGCGTGGGCAGCCGATGCTGTATGGGTTGATGTCTTTAGCTATCGCAATCGGCGCTGGTTGGGCCGCCTCAGCGGTGTTCCGGATGTTTCGCGCGTAGTCCTAGTCAGCACCCGACGGTAATGCACTCCTTGCCGAGACGGGCGCACCTTATGCAATGTCGTCTGTTTCCGTTCGGGTCAGTTCCAGTGGCGCCACTGGCACGACACGCAGATCATCAACGCGCAATGCACCGGTTGGTTTCGACAACCGGTTGCGAACAACCCAGATCAGCCGTTCTTGCGCCCGGGTGATCGCAACGTAAGCCAGGCGTTTCCACAGCGGTTGCCCTGCTTCGATACGCCCCATGCGTGCCGCGACAAACAGATCAGGCCCGAACACCTGCACCGTTTCCCATTGACTGCCTTGCGCTTTGTGAATTGTAACGGCTGCCCCGTGCAAAAAGGTGGCCCCCATGCGGGCGGCAAAAGGGATAAACGGTTCTTCCTCATCCGGTTTTTCGATTTTGACGATAGAGGCCGCACTGACTTGCGGGTCTTCGGCACCGATCACATGCAGTCGTGAAAACCCCGGTTTGCGCCCTTCGCCAAGATAGACAACCTGCGCGCCTTTGATCAATCCGCGTGCCTCCAGATCAAGGCGTTTCTTGCGGTGTTTAAGCGGCAGTTCAATCCCGTCACAGATCAGCGGCTCACCCGCCATCAACGCATCCTGAGGCGCGCCGTGGACCTGCCGAAAGGCGTTGATCAGACGAATGCGCGTCGCATTGCGCCACACAAGCACCGGGCTGCGGGCCATCAAATCAACCTCGACGCGGGTGCCGACAACTACACGGTCATCGGTTTTGGCAGCCTCTTCGATGGCCCGTTCGAATTGCGCAAAATCAAGGTGCGGGTCCGCCAGCGCGTGGGCCAGATCAAGGATCGGATTTCCCGCATCCTGCCGGTGAATTCTTTCCAGCGACAAAATGCGCGGCGCGGGCAATTTCTCAAAAACCATTGTGCCCGATTGATTGACCGGGGCCAATTGCGCCGGATCGCCGAACAGCAACAGCGTTGGAAAGATTTCCTTAAGATCTTCGAACTGTCGGTCATCGAGCATGGACGATTCGTCAACAAATCCGATGTCCAAAGGGTCCTCCCGGCGTTTCCAGCCGGTGATGAAATCCGACCCGCGCAATCCCGCAGCCGCCAAGGCACCGGGGATAGACTTATTCGACGCAAAGAAACTGAATGCCCGATCCAGTGCAAGTTCAGTTATCCCCTCGATTTCAGGGCGGTCACCATTTCCCGCCAGCCATTCAGCGATGCGTTCGTATTCAGGATCATAAACCGGCGTATACAAGATGCGGTGAATTGTGGTGGCAGGCACACCTTGCAGGCGCAGAACTGACGCGGCTTTGTTGGTCGGCGCCAGTATCGCCAGCGTCCGTTTGTCTTTGCTTTTGCGCGGTTCATAGTCACCCGAAACGATGCCCACACCAGCGGCTTCAAGGGCTTTGTAAAGCTCCGCCAGCAGCAGCGTTTTGCCGGAGCCCGCCTTGCCCGTAACGGCCATCACAGACGCCGCGCCCCCCCGTGGGGGCATAAGAACACTATCGTCCAGATCAATGCCTGCACTTCGCAACATGTCCGCGACGCGGTCATAAGCGCTGGCTTGATCGTCCGAAAAGGTCACTGTGGGAACTGTCATTTGCGGACCCTACAGGCGGGGTGCGACAGGGGCCAGTGCCCGCGCGAATTCTTAACCGGCCTGAGCTATCGGGAGGGATGTTTTGTGTGGGAATGATTGTTCAAACCAGCGACGCGATGTCGCCGGTGACACCCCTGCCCGCTGTGCCACACGTGCCTGTGATGCGCGATCAAATTCCCAAAGGCCGACGCTAATCTGATCGCGCCCGGTGCCGTCTGACCCAATGACCTGCGGCGAATGACCGATCTTTCGATAAATGCGGATCATGCGGGCATCAAATACCCCGACAATGTGGCGCACCGAAAACCCCGCCATAACCTCAAACCCGCTCAGCATAAGTCCGGCAGCTACCTGTCGCGGTGCGTCCCGGTTCAGGCAAAACCGCGTGCATTCCCACACCAAAGGGCTAGAGAATTGCGCGGCCTGTGTCAGATGATCAAAGTGATCATTGACCATCACCGGGCCAGTGGTCGGCAAAAACCGCATTGACCCGCCGTGATCGCCCTGCGGCGTTTCCCAAATGACATAGAGTGGGTTTATTTCATCATAGCCGTCCCGCTCGTGACCGCATGCATTCACCGTCACGTCCCAGTTCAGACGCGTTTTGAACTGATCTGCCCGGTCGCAAAACATCTGATGCGATAACTTTGGATGATGTTTCAGTTGATCTGCGTAAAGATAACGTAACATGTGTGTCCCCTGACCAAAAAATGCCGTGGGAACTTGAAATATCGAATGTTTGGTAAAGAGTTTCGAAAGGTATCGAGCGTTGCGTCCCAGCGCAGTTTCTTAGACGACGATCAATCCACGGCTTAGCGCGCGGGCAACGGCATGTGTTGTGTTCAGGGCGCCAAGCTTGAAACGGGCACTTTCTATATGGACGCGCAAAGTATGTTCCGAAATGGACATGTCCTCGGCCACCTGCCCGCGGCTTTTCCCCAACGCCAGCAGCGTCATTGCCTCGATTTCCCGCGGCGACAGCGCTTGCGGCTTTTCGGTTACTTGGCCCGGTTCAAATTCCAGCGCCTTTTTATTCAGATAGTGCGCGACCAGAATTAGATCATGCCGATTTGCCTCGGTAAAAGCGGACCACGATGGATCATCACACGAATGATTGACCGTGAACAACGCGAACTGCCCGCTGGGGCCGCGAATGGGGACCGAAAATCCCTGATTTCCGATCCCATGATCAATCGAATCCGCCTGAAAGGCGCGCGACGCCTTGCTTGACCAATCCAGCTGTTTCCAGTCCACAGGTGTGAATCTTTGAAAACACCCGGCAATAACAGGATCAATTTGCAGATAGTTCTGCGTTTTGTATCGCGCGATCCAGGCGCTGTTGTAAGTGCCGCAGCCGTATTGTTTGCCCGTTGAATCAACCCAGTGGTACATGACGTGGGTTATGCGGTAGTGATCTCTTAGAGAGACCGTCGCGATTTGAAGACCATCACGCGTATCTGCCTGCTCCAGGTCCTCCAGAATTTGTTCTAATACTGCGGTCTTCCTCATTGAGATTAGCCAGCGTCCTTTCTTGCAGGGCGGCAATTTCCGTCGCAGCGACGATCGCGGCATCGTCCAATTGTCCGGCCAGTACCGGCAACTCGTTTGTCGCGGCAAATGCTTTCAGATCTGCCAGAACGTCCAGTATCCAGTCTCTTCGCATGTTCAGACTCTCTTTATATTAGTTAAGTTCGTGCTTTTTCAACCATAACATGTGCTATGCGACTCGGAATGACGATTTCGATCAACCCCCTAATAATGGGGAGGGGCGCGCCATTAAGCCGTTGATTTTGCATAAGAACTAGTTTCACGATTCAAAAAAACCACGAACAGGGGTTCTGTTCGTGGCTTATTGTTTCCTGAAAAGAACCAATAAATTACTAACGACGGGCGTCTAATGCGTCCTCAAGTGTCCGCAAACCGGTGGTTGGCGCCTGCACCAAAACCGACATATTCCCTGGTTTGTGCTCATTGCGCATCATCTTCATGTGTGCCGCAGGCAGATCAGCCCAATCGAACACTTCTGACATGCAAGGGTCCAAACGCCGCTCAAGCATCAGTTTATTGGCAGCAGAGGCTTGTGCGAGGTGGGCAAAGTGGCTGCCCTGCAGACGCTTCTGGTGCATCCACATGTAGCGCACGTCAAATGTGAGATTAAAGCCTGAGGTGCCGGCACAGATCACCACCATGCCACCCTTTTTCACGACGAATGTAGACACTGGGAAGGTCGCCTCGCCGGGGTGTTCAAACACCATGTCGACATTCACACCTTTGCCGGTGATGTCCCAGATCGCCTTGCCGAACTTGCGGGTCTCTTTGAACCACTCGGCGTATTCGGGCGTGTTCACGGTGGGCAGCTGCCCCCAGCAGTTGAAATCCTTGCGGTTCAGTACGCCCTTGGCCCCCAGGTCCATCACAAACTCACGTTTGCTTTCGTCTGATATGACGCCAATCGCGTTGGCACCGGCCGTATTAATCAACTGGATCGCATAAGACCCCAGGCCACCAGAGGCTCCCCAGACCAGAACGTTCTGACCTGGCTTCAGGTCATGTGGTTCGTGCCCGAACAACATCCGGTAGGCGGTTGCCAGAGTCAGTGTGTAGCACGCTGCCTCTTCCCAGGTCAGATGCTTGGGGCGTGGCATCAACTGCTGCGCCTGTACGTTGGTGAACTGCGCAAAAGACCCGTCAGGTGTCTCATACCCCCAGATGCGCTGGGATGGGGAATACATTGGATCACCGCCATTGCAATGCTCGTCATCGCCATCGTCTTGGTTACAGTGGATGACAACTTCATCGCCGACTTTCCAGCGTTTCACTTTGTCACCAACCGCCCAAACGATGCCAGAGGCGTCAGAGCCTGCAATGTGATAGGGTTGACCGTGGCCATCAAACGGGCTGATCGGCACACCGCGCGCAGCCCAGACACCGTTGTAGTTGATTCCGGCGGCCATGACGAGCACCAGCACCTCGTTGCTGTCGAGCACGGGCACATCTACAACTTCCTGCATCATCGCACTATCGGGATCGCCGTGACGCTCGCGGCGAATGGCCCACGCATACATCTGTTTTGGCACGTGGCCCATCGGGGGCATTTCGCCCAGCTCATAGAGGTCTTTTTTGGGCGCGTCATACTGCGCAATTGTCGTGTCGAGGGACATAACGGCCTCCTGCCTTGTCAATGTGCCGCAGTGCAGAATCGCAGCGGTTCAGGATGAATTATTCACAAAAGCGCAATATTGCAACCTTTTGTCGGCAGTTTTTGTAATATTATGACCCAGCGGTTGCAGCAATTCACTTTGCAGTTGCAGCATCATCCGAAATCAAGTGGCGGATGGAGTTGGCATAATAGGCAAGTGCCCCCTTTTGGTCATCAGCCATCGACCAAGTCCCGTGATCAGCAATGATCATGCCACGCGCGGTCATCTTGTCACACGCCTGCCGAATGGCCGCAGGGATGGCCTCGGCCGGGATCAACAGCGCGGACGGCGGTATTTTGGTGGCAACGTCAAGCACCAAGTCTTGCAGCGTGGAATCCGTCACAGGCTGGCCGTGCTCCAAGATCACGTGGGACACCAGCGGGACAAACAATACCGGCATGGCGTCATTGACCCGTTGCATCAGCGTCCTGGCCAAATCCTCGACCGCGCAATCGTTGCCAAACTCCTTTAGTGATAGTGGCGCGCCAAAGACGACGGCCGCCACACCAAAACGCGAATACCGCCCCCGCAGGGTTTGCCACAGTTTGCGCAGGATAAACCCGACTACTACAGAAATCCGCGCACCGAACCGCCTGTCGCCGCGCGCATCGGCGGCCATCAGCACTTTATCTTCGAGCACCCGGTCGTAATTGATCGCAACCGGCACAAAAACGACATCGCGCTCGTCGTCGGTATGCCCTTCGACCACATAGTTCAGCAATCCCAGCTTTGGCGGCATCTGTTTGCCATTCAGGCTTAGTCCGCCTTCGGGAAAGATCGCCTGCGCCACGCCGCCCTGGGTCGCCATATGCACGTAGCGGGCCAAAACTTTGCGGTACAGCGCGCCGCGTGACTTGCGCCGGATGAAATAGGCGCCCATCGACTTGATCAACCGGCTTAGCGGCCAGACCCGCGCCCATTCGCCCACCGCATAGGACAGCGCCGAGGTGCGCGCGGCCAAATAGGTGACCAGCACATAATCCATATTGCTGCGATGGTTCATCACAAAGATCACAGTCGCCTGGCTGTCGATTTCCTGTAAAACCGCGTCATTTTGCGGCCCCGTTCGAACCGTGTAAACCGCGTTTGCCAGCAGCCGCGCCAACCGTGTTCCAAAGCTGAAATAAGCAAACGCGCTAAAGCTGGGCACAATTTCGCGCGCGTAGCTTTGCGCTTTTTGAAAGGCCACGTTTTCGGGCACATCATTCAGACGGGCATAGTTTACAATCTCGCGGGTCACTTCGGGGTCATAGCTGAGGCGCTGGATCATGTCATAGCGCCGCGTCAGTTTGAAAGGCTCGATCGGGCGCGTCAGACGTGTGTTCAAGCGCGCAACCGCTTTTTGCAGCCTGCGCCGAAAAAACCACCGCACAGAGGGCAACAGAAAATGGCTAAGCGCCGTGACGGCGGCAAAAAGCACAATCGTCACAAAAAGCCAAAGTGGGATTTCTACCATCTGCGTCATACCGCGTACCCTTGCAGTGCGGCGTTGCAAGGACAATATCTAATGAAACGAATAGGAGCAGCGCCTTGATGGAATTCACGATATCCAAAGGATTTGACGACACAGAACGGCCCGTTCTGGCCGATCTTTTCTGGGGCGCGTTTGGGTCCAAACTGGGATCTGTTCTGGGGCCTTCAGATCGCGCAAAGGCGTTTCTGGCGCAGGTTCTGGACCCGTCTTTTGCAATTGTTGCACGCAATCCGAAAGGTCAGGTCCTTGGCGTGTCCGGTTTCAAAACCGCAAATGGGGCCTTTGTTGGCGGTGGATTGCGCGAATTTGCTTCCGTGTACGGCTGGCTGGGCACCTTATGGCGCGTGCCTGCGTTATCTCTGCTCGAACGTGACGTCGAGGAAGGTGCACTGTTGATGGATGGCATCTGCGTGGCCGAAACAGGACGGGGACAAGGAATTGGAACTGCATTGCTGAATGCAATCAAGGCGGAAGCAAGGGTACGAAATCTGGCGCACATCCGACTTGATGTGATTGACAGCAACCCGCGCGCCGAGGCGCTATATCTGCGAGAAGGATTCATCGCCAAAGAAGAGCAATCAATGGGGCCATTACGGCATATATTCGGGTTCGATCGTTCAAAACGAATGGAATTTCAGGTCGCCTGACTGTGCCGCAGGCCCAATGGCATCTTGCCGTTGCCTCAGATGATCCCCATGCTAAGGATGATGTATGCACAAGACAGTTTCCTGACGCTCGGCATTTGGGGGCAAATTGGTCTTGCCAGTCTGTCATTGCTGCTGTCGGGGGTATTAATTTGGGGCGTATCACGACTGAAAGGATGCACCCTACTCCGCGTCGGCGCCGTGTGCGTGGCGTTCTGGCTGTTCATTTGGCTATCGCCGCAAATCTACTACCTTTATTATCTGGTCCTGATCGACGGGTTACCATGGCAAATCGTCATCAGACCTCCGCCCGGTCCGGCAGACATCGCGCGGTTGATAAGCTTTTTGGGTGACCAGACTTTGGCGGCGCATGGTCAGGGCGTTTTGTTCTGGGCCGGGCAATTGGCGGCCCTGTGGCCCTGGCGCTCGCCCAAATGCCGCAACGCAGCGAATTGACACCGGTCTAAAATTTCAAGTATCAGTCATTCAACGTAATAAAATTACCTAAACGATTCAGGGAAGCCAACAGTATGACCCAATCCGCCAAAGACCGCCCCTGGTTGATCCGGACTTACGCAGGCCACTCCACTGCCGAGGCATCGAACGCTCTTTATCGGGACAATCTGGCCAAGGGGCAAACCGGACTGTCTGTGGCTTTCGATTTGCCAACCCAAACCGGCTATGACAGCGATCACATTCTGGCGCGGGGCGAGGTGGGAAAAGTTGGTGTTCCGGTCTCGCATCTGGGCGATATGCGGATGTTGTTTCGCGATATCCCGCTGGAGCAGATGAACACATCCATGACAATCAACGCGACGGCTCCGTGGTTGCTGGCGCTTTATATCGCCGTGGCGGAAGAACAAGGCGCAGATGTATCCGGCTTGCAAGGTACGGTGCAAAACGATCTGATCAAAGAATACCTGAGCCGCGGCACCTACATCTGCCCCCCCGCCCCCAGCCTCAAAATGATCGCGGATGTGGCTGAGTATTGCTATTCACATGTGCCGAAATGGAACCCTATGAATGTCTGTTCCTATCACCTGCAAGAGGCAGGGGCGACACCGGAACAGGAACTGGCCTTTGCGCTGGCGACCGCGACGGCTGTGCTGGACGCCCTCAAACCCCGTGTCGCGCCTGAGGATTTTCCCGCATTGGTCGGGCGGATATCGTTCTTTGTGAATGCCGGTATCCGCTTTGTCACCGAGATGTGCAAAATGCGGGCCTTTGTCGATCTGTGGGACGAATTATGCGAAACGCGCTACGGTGTGAGCGATCCCAAACATCGCCGGTTCCGCTATGGCGTTCAGGTCAACTCGCTTGGGCTGACGGAACAACAACCCGAAAACAACGTCTACCGCATTCTGATCGAAATGCTGGCCGTGACCTTGTCGAAAAAGGCCCGTGCCCGTGCGGTGCAATTGCCCGCCTGGAACGAAGCCCTTGGCCTGCCACGCCCCTGGGACCAGCAATGGTCCATGCGGATGCAGCAAATATTGGCATATGAAACGGATCTGCTGGAATTTGACGATCTGTTCGACGGCAACCCGGCAGTGGATGCTAAAGTAGAAGAGCTAAAAACCAGCGCGCGCGGAACTTGCCAATCTCGACGCAATGGGCGGCGCGATTGCAGCAATTGACTATATGAAGGGCCGATTGGTCGACAGCAATGCAGATCGCCTGAACCGAATTGAGGCTGGGGAAACGGTTGTGGTCGGGGTCAACAAATGGACCAGGGGAGAGCCATCGCCGCTGATGACAAACGGGGGCGGCATCATGGTTGTTGACCCGGCGGTGGAGGCCGAGCAAGTGGCACGCCTGAACCAATGGCGCGCCGAGCGTGACC
>JBAUHN010000084.1:0-10178 GCA_049680295.1 Sulfitobacter sp. | reverse complement strand
GGTTTTACGTGTTCGACAACATCCGGCTCTGGCTCTGGCTCTGGCTCTGGCTCTGGCTCTGGCTCTGGCTCTGGCTCTGGCTCTGGCTCTGGCTCTGGCTCTGGCTCTGGCTCTGGCTCTGGAAAGTCATCTTGGCGTTGGGGGGCAGGGTCAACCGCTATTGGCGCAGCTGGTTCAGGTGTTTCGACCAGATCCTCCGGAGCGGCTTCAGCCACATCTTCGGTGCCGCCGTCCTCAATAATCGCTTCTAACCCCTCATCAATCTTGGAAGAGGATTTAAACAACCGATCTTTGAGTTTTTTGAAAAATGCCATTGGTGGTCTGCCCCGAGGTAAGCGCCTTTCCCCTCATCTATGCGTTAATCGCGCAAGGGGAAAGACCCCGGTCCCGGCTATTGCCGAATGGGGTGGACCGGAATGCTAAACTTCGTCCGGGAAATGCTTGATCACCATACGGATTGGGTTCGGTGCCGCCTGCCCCAGCCCGCAGATGCTGGCGTCAACCATTGCGGTGCTCAGTTCTTCCAACAGCGGTTGATCCCACTTGTCGGCCTGCATCAGTTTGACGGCCTTTTCACAGCCCACACGGCACGGTGTGCACTGGCCACAGCTTTCATCCTCAAAGAACCGCAGCATGTTAAGGGCGGCGGCGCGGGCGCTGTCTTGGTCTGACAATACCACAACCGCGGCCGATCCGATAAACGACCCCAAAGGTTGCAACGTGTCGAAGTCCAGCGGCACATCATTGATCGACGCGGGCAAGATGCCAGACGATGGCCCGCCAGGTTGGTAAGCTTTGAATGTATGGCCATCCGCCATGCCGCCGCTGGCCTCGATCACATCCATGATCGTCGAACCCGCGGGCAGCAGATGCACACCGGGATTGGCGACACGACCTGACACCGAATAGCTGCGCAAGCCGTTGCGACCGTTCTTTTCGGTGCTGTTGAGAACCTGCGGCCCTTCGCGGCAAATGCGCGCCACCCAATGCAGGGTTTCGACGTTATGTACCAAAGTTGGCTGGCCAAAAATTCCCACCTGCGCCACAAATGGCGGGCGGTGACGGGGCATACCGCGTTTGCCCTCGATGCTTTCAATCATCGCGGATTCTTCGCCACAGATATAGGCACCTGCACCGCGTCGCAGATCAATGTAACCCGGTGCCACCAATCCGGCCTGTTCCAGCGCTTTGATCTCGCGCGCAAGGATTTCCAGCACTGCCGGGTATTCGTCGCGCATATAGATAAAGGTTGTTTCCGCCTCAACCGCCCAGGCAGCGATCAGCATTCCCTCAAGAAAATCATGCGGTTGCCGCTCAAGGTAAAAGCGGTCCTTGAAGGTGCCCGGCTCGCCCTCGTCGCCGTTTACGGCCAGATAACGGGGGCCGGGATTGGCGCGCACAAAACCCCATTTCTTGCCCGACGGAAAACCTGCCCCGCCCAGACCGCGCAGACCAGAGGCCAGAACAGTTTCTTGCACTGCCTCCCAATCGCCTGAGGCGCGCAGGGTTTTCAACGTCTCATAGCCGCCCTTGGCCGCATAATCCGCAAAATCCTGATAATCCGGGACATGGGCATGGGTGTCATCCGCGGCAATTGCAGCGCTCACTTTTTCCGGGGTCGCATGGTCGATATGATTGTGGCCAATTTCAAGCACAGGTGCGGTATCGCAACGCCCCATGCAGGGCGCGCGCAAAACCCGAACCTCGGCGGGGTCCAGCCCATCCTCTAACGCGGATTTCAACGCCTGCGCCCCGGCGAGTTCACAGCTCAGGCTATCACATACCCGGATGGTTAACGCAGGCGGGGGTGATTCGCCTTCTTTGACCACATCGAAATGTGCGTAGAAGGACGCGACTTCATAGACTTCGGCCATGCTCATCCGCATTTCTTCGGCCAGCGCGCGCAAATGGGCGGAAGACAGATGTCCAAAGCGGTCCTGAATTTTATGCAAATGTTCGATCAGCAAATCGGCGCGGCGCGGCGCGTCCCCAAGTAGCGATTTGACCTCATCCCAGGCGGCGTCGTTCAACTGGCGGCCCTTGGTATGTCTGCGGCCCTTGCCTTTGCCAGACTTCCAAACACCCTTGCCCGGTGCTTTGCTTTTCGTGTCCAACGCCATTGCCGTTCCTTCGCCATCGTCATTTTTGTCATTTGCCCAACGGGGCATTATGACCTGTATCTAAGACATGTCAGCCTAAAACATCCGGCCAAAAACGACAATTGTTCTTCGGTTTGCGTTCGCATGGGCGACTGGGGTGCGCGCACCGGGTTTCTGCCTGTGGGTCTTGCGGTCTGTTTGTCGGGCAGTTTCAACTGCCAGCCTCGCGACAATGCGCCTTGATCGGTGCGAATGCGATCCCCTGCTGGATCGCCCGCGCCGAATCTGTCAGGTTGCTGATCATGCGTATCCTGTCCCTGAACCTGATGGCTGCTTTTGCCACCGCCCTCGCAGCACCCGTCTTTGCCCAAGACATGATGAGCGCTGAGGAATTTGATGCCTACACCCGTGGTAAAACCTTGTTTTACGGGCAAGGTGGGTCGCCCTATGGCGCCGAAGTTTATCTGGATAATCGACGCGTCCGGTGGTCGTTCCTGGATGGCGATTGCAAAGAAGGCCACTGGTATGAAGACGCCGGACAGATTTGTTTTGTTTACGAAGACAACCCGGAACCACAATGCTGGACATTCCGCGCAGGGGCTGCGGGTCTGATCGCAAAGTTTGAAAATGACCCCGACGCGACTGACCTATATGAGGCTGACGACATCGAGGAAGAGATGATCTGCTACGGACCGGATGTCGGCGTTTAGCGCGGGCTTTTAAAACAACGAACCCTGATCCGTTGGTTTGGGCTTTGCGGCGGGTTTGCTGGCAGCGGTGCGGACAGATTTGTCGCCAACCGTCAGGCGCCCATCGGCAAATTCAATCTCGACCAAGCCCGCCATTCGGGCGGCCCCGGTGGTTGTGACGACATTTCCGTCCCCGCGTACCACCGCATAGCCACGCCGCAACGTCGCTTTGTAACTCAGCGTCTCGCGCAGGCGTTCCATCGCGTCGATTTTTTGCCGCCACCCAGCGGTTTGTCGCAAACCTGTATCTGATAGTCTGCTGATAATATTAGCAAAAGCATCTGCCTTACGTTGCCGATCCTGGGCCAGTGTGGCAGGTCGAAACCGCAATCTATAGCTGGTAAACCGGTCGCGTTTAACACTCACCGTGCGGCCCAATGCAGGCCCCAGACGCGCACCAAGCAGACCCAATCGGCGGCGGTCATTTTCGAATGCACGCCGCAGCGTTAAGGGGCGCAAACTACCACTGATGTCGGCCAGTCGCAGTTTACGTTTCTGTACGCCGCCGATCAGCGCAGGCCCCAGTCGCGCGGCGATAACATCCAGCCGCTGGCGGGGTGTGTCCAGCAAGGTATCGGCGCGCGGCAAGGCGCGGGCGACATCGCGCAGACGTTGCTGGCGCCGGGCCAGTCCCTGACTTAGCGCATGGGTCATGCGGGCGTCCTGCCCATCCAGCCAGGCCATCAATTCATGGCGGACCGGTACGGCCAGTTCTGCTGCAGCCGTCGGGGTCGGCGCGCGTTTGTCAGACACAAAGTCGATCAACGTCGTGTCGGTTTCATGGCCCACAGCCGAGATGAGCGGGATATCTGATGCCGCAGCGGCGCGGGCCACCACCTCTTCGTTGAAGCCCCATAAGTCTTCGACCGATCCACCACCACGGGCCACGATCAACAAATCCGGGCGCGGTAAAGCCCCTCCCGGTGACATTGCGTTAAACCCTTCGATCGCTTGGGCCACTTCGGGCGCGCATTTGGTGCCTTGTACGGCCACCGGCCAGATCAGAACCTTGCGGGGAAAGCGGTCGCGCAACCGGTGCAAAATGTCACGGATCACGGCACCCGAGGGCGATGTGATGACCCCGATCACCTCGGGCAAATAGGGCAATGGCTTTTTGCGCGCAGGATCAAACAGCCCTTCACCCGCAAGCTGCGTTTTGCGTTTCTCCAACAACGCCATCAACGCGCCCATGCCCGCCGGTTTTATGTCTTCGATCACGATCTGATATTTGGACTGACCGCCAAAAGTGGTGATGCGCCCGGTGGCCACCACCTCCATCCCTTCTTCGGGCTGGGTTTGCAGGCGGGCGGACACGCCTTTCCAGATCACTCCGGAAATCACTGATTTATCGTCCTTCAGATCCAGATAGATATGGCCCGAACGCGGCCTGCTGACACGGCCTACCTCGCCTTTGATCCGAACATGGCCAAATTCGCCCTCGATCACGCGTTTTATGGCGCCCGACAATTCGGTGACGGTGAATTCAGGGCTGTTCAGGCCGTCTTCGGGCGCGTCGATCAGATCCATGCCGGTCCATTCTTGTATTGCGTGGCACCTCAGCTTAGAACGCCCTGACCCGAAGTCCAAGCAGATCAGGAGCCTGACCGCGATGAACATCTTAATTCTTGGCAGTGGTGGGCGCGAACACAGCCTGGCCTGGGCGGTGATGCAGAACCCGAAATGCGACAAATTGATTGTAGCGCCGGGAAATGCAGGGATTGCCGCAATTGCCGATTGCGCAAGTCTGGATGTTCTCGACGGCGGCGCAGTGGTTGTATTCGCCGAAGAAAACGCGATTGATTTTGTGATTGTCGGGCCTGAGGCGCCTTTGGCTGCGGGTGTGGCCGATCGGTTGCGCGATGCGGGGATATTGGTCTTTGGTCCCAGTCAGGCGGCAGCAGCCCTTGAGGCATCCAAAGCCTTTACCAAGGAGATTTGCGCCGCCGTGAACGCGCCGACAGCGGATTATGCGCATTTCACAGATGCGGCGTCAGCGCGCGCTTATGTGACCGAAAAAGGCGCGCCTATCGTGGTCAAAGCAGACGGATTGGCGGCAGGTAAAGGGGTGATTATCGCTGAAACCGTGGCGCAGGCCTTGGCCGCAATTGATGACATGTTTGACGGCAGTTTTGGCGATGCAGGCGCCGAAGTTGTGATCGAAGAGTTCATGACGGGCGAAGAAGCGTCCTATTTCGTGCTCTGCGATGGCGAGACGGTGCTACCGATGGGCACGGCACAAGACCACAAACGCGTGGGCGAAGGTGACACGGGCCCAAACACAGGCGGCATGGGCGCCTATTCCCCTGCACCGGTTCTGACGGATGCGGTTGCCGCGATTGCTTTGGATCAGATTATTCGTCCGACCATGGCGGAAATGGTGCGCCGTGGCACGCCGTTTCAGGGTGTGTTATTCGCCGGACTGATGATCAAAGACGGCCAGCCACGGCTGGTGGAATACAATGTGCGCTTTGGCGATCCCGAATGTCAGACCCTGATGATGCGTCTGGGGGGGCAGGTGCTGGATCTGCTGCTGGCCGCGGCCCAAAGTGGCTTGGCCGAGGCGCGGGTAAACTGGGCTGAAGACCACGCAATATCCGTTGTGCTGGCGGCAAAGGGATACCCCGGAGCGTACCTAAAAGGCACTGTGATTGCCGGGTTGGAGTCTTTGCCTGAAGACAGCTCAAACATGGTGTTTCATGCCGGCACGGCGCGGAGCGATGCCGGGATAATCGCGACCGGCGGACGGGTGTTGAATGTCACGGCGCGCGGCGCATCGTTGGCCGAAGCGCAGGCGCGGGCCTATAAGGTGGTGGATAAAATCGACTGGCCGGATGGGTTTTGTCGCCGTGATATCGGCTGGCAGGCGCTTTGACTAAAAGCGTCCCGCGTTAAACTTGGTACATCATTTGTCGCCTAACGCGTTGAAAGCGCAGATTTAGGCAGCGTTAGGTGCTTCAGGTTCAACGCGGAATGCGTTAGAGACAGGACCCTAGCTTAACCGGCTGACCACAACCGTGACTTCCGGCTTTTTGCCGATCTCGTCCTGTGCCGACTGACGGGCAATCCGTTTCAGACCTTCATCCAGCTTTTTGTCGTCCTTCAGCGTCGCCGCCTTGGCACGTCCCAGCCATTGGCTCAGGTCAGCCTCGATCACATCGACCAGCGGTGCTTTGCTGTTGCCGGTTTCAGGCAGGCCCATAACCTCACACCACGGATCACCCAAAGGTTCATCGGCGTCGTCCATGATCAGGGTGACAACCACATGCCCGTTCAGCGCCATCCGGATACGGTCACGCACAACGCCGTCCAATGCGCCGATTTGCACCGATCCGTCCAGATAAGTGCGCCCAGTCTCGACATATTCCGCAACTTTCGGTGTGTTGCCACTTAGGTCAATCATCATGCCATTGACTGCCAAAACCCCTTTGATGCCATTGCCATCGGCAATTTTGACATGTTCGCGCAAATGCCGGTGTTCGCCGTGCATCGGGATCATGATTTGCGGCTTGACGATGTTTGTCAGCTCTTCCAGATCAGGGCGGTTGGCATGGCCTGACACATGATAGGCCCCGGTGCTGTCGTCGACCACATCGACGCCCAACTCGGAATAGGCGTTGATGATGCGGATAACACCGCGTTCATTACCCGGAATGGTCTTGGACGAAAAAAGAAACAGATCGCCCTCTTTCATCTCCATACCCTGGTATTTACCACGTGCCAGCTGCGCCGAGGCGGCACGTCGTTCGCCCTGACTGCCCGTGACCAGCAACATCAGGTTCTCACGCGGGATGGCACGGGCGTTTTCGGGGCTGACGGTTTCGGGGAAATCGGTCAACACGCCGGTTTGAACGGCGGCCTCAACCATGCGCTTCATTGCGCGCCCCAGCAGGACAATCGACCGCCCTGCCCGCGCACCGGCATCCGCCAGCGTTTTGACCCGCGCCACGTTGGACGCAAATGTCGTGGCCACGACCATGCCTGTCGCAGCCGACACCAGTTTGGTGATCTCAGGGCCAACACTGGTTTCAGACCGGCCCGGCAATGGCGAAAAGACATTCGTGCTGTCACAGACCAGCGCCTTGACGCCGTCCTTGCAGACCTCCGCCCACAGATCAGGATCAAAGGCTTCGCCGACAACCGGCGTGCGGTCCAATTTGAAATCGCCGGTATGGATCAATCGCCCCTCAGCAGTATCAATCACCAGCGAAGAAGATTCCGGGATCGAATGCGAAATCGGCAAAAACCCGACCGTGAACGGGCCAGCCGTCATTTGCGCCGGCCATGCCTCAACCGTAGTGATCGCGTCATCGGGGTGGCCATGTTCCTCCATCTTCCGACGTGCAATATTGGCGGTGAATTTGCGCGTGTAGATCGGCGCGCGCAAACGGTCGTAGGTATGGGCGACGGCACCAATATGGTCCTCATGGGCGTGGGTGATGAATATCGCCTCGATCCGGTCGCGCCGTTCCGCCAACCAGGTGATATCAGGCAAGATCAGGTCCACGCCGGGGCTGCTGTCCATATCCGGAAAAGCTACGCCCAGATCCACGACAATCAGTCGCTCTTTTCCGGGTTTCCCATAGCCATACACATAGGCGTTCATGCCTATTTCGCCGGCCCCACCGAGGGGCAGGTAGATCAATCGTTCGCTGCTCATAAGCCTAAGCGTTATCCTTGTTATACTGGTGTATCACGGTCAGACCGTGCATTGTCAGATCATCATGAAAATCGTCGAACAAAGCCTCTGTTTGTTGAAACAATGGGGCCAGCCCTCCGGTCGAGATGACGCGCATGTCGCGGGCGCGCTCCGCCTTAATCCGAGCACATATCTCACGAACAAGGCCGACATAACCCCAAAAGACACCCGATTGCATGCAAGCCACCGTGTTCGTGCCAATAACCGCCTGTGGTTTGGCTATGTCGACATGTGGCAGGGCAGCTGCCGCGTGGTGCAGCGCCTCAAGGCTCAGGTTGACTCCAGGTGCGATGACCCCACCAATGTAAGCCCCATCCGCGGCGACCACATCAAAGGTGGTTGCGGTGCCAAAATCCACCATGATCAGATCCCCACCATATAGGTCATTCCCGGCGACTGTATTGACCAAACGGTCCGGACCAACTTGTGTACCTGCATCGACACGCACCTCTACGGGCAGCAGGCAATCGGGTTTGCCGACAACCATCGGCCGCGTGCCGAAATACCGGTCCGCCAGAACCCGCAGATTGAATACCACCCGCGGCACGGTCGAACTGACGATCACATCCGTGATCTCGACCTCAATGTTTTGCAGCTTCATCAACGTGCTCAGCCAGACATAATACTGATCCGCTGTGCGCTGCCATTCGGTGGACGTGCGCCAGGTGGCGATGAAACGCGTGCCGTCCCAAATCGAAAACACCGTATTGGTATTGCCGCAATCAATTGCCAAAAGCATATATCGGCCCTCTCATATCAAAACTTGTCAGAAAAATATGTCCGCCGCCGCGATGGTGATGCACCCGTCTGAGCCGCGCAAGATCAGATTACCATCACCGTCCACATCCTCAAAACGGCCCGTCTGTTCCGCACGCGCGGTGCGCGCGGTAATCACCTCGCCCAATCGCGCCGCCTGCGCCATCCAACCCTGCCGTATCGGTACAAACCCGAAAGTGACGAATTGATCCTCCAGACGCGCATACTCCGCCGCCAGCACATCCAGAAACACCTCCGGCGTGACCCGCACACCCGTTTCAGAGGATAACGACACAGGCCGCACCGCCCCCGGCTCCACTTGCGTCATATCTGGTGCGGCAACCAGATTGATCCCAACGCCGATGGCAAGATGGCTCAGACTGCCGCCCTGTCCGGCACTTTCCAGCAATATGCCCGCAACCTTGCCGCCGCGCAAAAGCACGTCATTGGGCCATTTCAGCGAAAACAGATCCGCACGACCGGTCACTGCCACAAAACTATGAAAAAGCGCCAGCGACATCACAAATGTCCGCAACGCAGCCACGCCCGGTGCTTCAGCAGGCTTCAGGACAAGTGTCGCTGCAAAATTACCTTCGGGCATGGCCCAGGCCCGCCCCCGGCGCCCGCGCCCCGATGTCTGATGGGTCGCCAATATCCATTCTGGTCCCGCCAGGCCAGGGGCAAGGCGCGCGGCTTCACTCAAGGTCGAATCAACAGATGCCAAAACGCGCCGCCCGTATCCACCCGGCCAAACGCTCATCCCTTCACCCTTCTTGAAAATACTCCCGCTGGAGGCTCCTGCCCGTGCAGCATGGCCAAAGGATCAGTTGATCAACGTCGCCGCCGCTGCTGCTGCCATTGTTTCGACACCAAACATATTCACTATGCCAAAGACCATCACAGCAGCCGAGCTGAACAAGAATACCATCAACACCCGCGAATGCCCGCCATCCAGACCTTCGGCATTTTCATCGCCAAAGTACATATAAAACACGATCCGCAAATAATAGAATGCGCCAATCACCGAGGCCACAACACCGGCAATCGCCAGCCAGGCCAGATCGGCCTCATAGGCGGCGCGCAGCACGTAGAACTTACCAAAGAACCCCAGCATCGGCGGAACACCCGCCAGCGAGAACAGCAAGATCAACATCGCCAACGCACGTCCCGGTTCGCGTTTGGCATACATATTCAAAGATGAGATATCGGTGACCGGTTGGCCATCGCGTTCCATCATCAGGATAAAGGCAAAGGTGCCGATATTCATGGTGACGTAAATCGCCATATAGACCAGCATCGCCTGCACACCCAAAAGCGTACCCGCCGCCAGTCCCATCAACGCATACCCCATATGCGCAATCGAAGAATACGCCATCAGCCGTTTGATATTGTTCTGACCAATCGCTGCAATGGCGCCCAGAAACATCGACAAGACACTCAGCAAGGCGATGATCTGGCTCCAGTCCGACACGGCACCGCCAAAGGCATCGTGCAACACCCGGGCAAACAGGCCCATTGCAGCCACTTTTGGGGCGGTTGCAAAAAAGGCTGTGACAGGCGTCGGCGCGCCCTCATAGACGTCAGGTGTCCACATATGGAACGGTACCGCCGACACTTTGAACGCCAGACCTGAAATCACAAACACCAGTCCCAGCAGCATTCCCACCGATACGTCGCCCGCATTGGCGACCTGCACGATGCCCGAAAACAACGTAGTTCCTGCATAGCCATAAACCAGCGACGCACCATAAAGCAGCAGACCAGACGACAACGCACCAAGCACGAAATACTTCAACCCGGCCTCGGTTGATTTCACCGAATCCCGGCGCAAGGATGCCACCACATAAAGCGCCAGAGATTGCAGCTCCAGCCCCATGT
>JBAUHN010000083.1:0-3936 GCA_049680295.1 Sulfitobacter sp. | reverse complement strand
ACGTCAATGCCATCAAATCCGGCGGCCAAATGTGTGAGGATTTTGCAAATCAAATGCAAAAAAGATGCAAAATTATCTATCTGAGCAAGCGATAGCCAACCCCGTGGACAGTTTCTATCAAATTCGGTCGGGTTTTGTCTGGGTCAAGCTTTCGGCGCAAGTTGATCATATGCTGATCTAGAGCACGTGAATTGGGCATGAAATCACGGCCCCAGCCTGCATCGTATAGATCGTCCTTGGTCACAACTGCACCATCGCGTTGTTCCAGTAACAACAAAATCTTAAGGTCGCGCGCATTCAACAGCACCTCTAACCCGCCTCGCATTGCAGTGTGCCGTTCTGGCAAAAGAACGAACTGTTGCGACGTTTGTCGTTCTCTATGTAAAAGCCAATAGGCTGCACTGCCAAAAAATGCTGCCAGACCGAGTAACAATGCAGACCAAAGGTGGTCATGGCTTGCACGCCTAAGGGCATTGCCACGCAGTCCGAGAAACTTTGCCAAGGCCGAGCGATCGTAAATCAGGCAGGCCGACGGGGTCGCGCTGCAATACAAAAGTTGTTCTCCTGCCGTGTCGAATTGTTCCCAGAAATGTCCGGTGTTTTCAGACTGTCGCTTGGTCAATGTGCGGGTTTCATCTTCGGAAAATTCATAGAGCACTGGAGTGAACCCATCCGGCACGGGATACCGAAGCGTTGAAACAGCGTCCCAAAGCATTGCACGTTTCAATGTCAAATCTTCGGTCAGACGCCACCCAATTCGATCAGGTTGGGCAATCAAACCTGCAAAAAGCTCAGCGTCGGTCTGCGCTTTTGTGTTCGCGTGGTCCCACGCGTTTGGGCGCAGCACAAGCACGAAGGCGCATGCCGTACAGATCAGGCAAAGTATCACCGCAAGTCGGGTCATTCGCCAATATTACACGAGGAAGCAACCCTTCCCAAATTGGGCTTTGGTCGCGCTTATCTGCTCACTACTAGGTCGCGATTAAGTGTGTTGTCCGACAGATTGACCACAATAGGAGTCGACAGACTTTTTGCAGCATGGCACCTTCATCACATGCGGATTTTGACACCATTTTTGGCGACCTTGATCAGCACCTATCCGGTGTTTGCGTCTGAAGATTGTTCATCAGATGCGATGATTGTTTTCGACGGCTCCGGTTCTATGGCCGAAATGGGATTTAACGACATTAATGAGCCGCGGATATTTGAAGCCCGTCGTGCCATGGCAGAGACCATCCCGGATATCGCGCAGGTCAGGCGGTTGGGGTTGGTGGTTTATGGGCCAAATGGCACGGATGAATGCTCCGGCCTTGATATCCGGTTTGCGCCTTCGGTGAATGCCGCAAAGCCTATCATTGATGCGGTGGATGCGCTGGAACCCAGTGGCAGCACGCCACTGACAGAAGCCGTTCGGATGGCGGCGCAGACCTTGCAGTACAAAACCCAGCCCGCCACGATCCTGCTGGTGACGGACGGCAAAGAAACCTGCGGCGGGATGCCTTGTGCTTTGGCAACAGAGCTTGCGACAGAAGGGGCAGAGACCACAGTGCATGTGATCGGTTTCAAGGTGCGGGGGACTTTCTTTTCGTGGGACCGACAGAGCGACAATGATTACAATGTGGCTGAAAGCACCTCGCGCTGCCTTGCTGATCGCACCGGGGGCACCTATGCCAGCGCGGAAACTCTGGATCAGTTGATTGCAGCCATGCGGACGTCACTTGGCTGTAACATTCTGTTTTGATTTAGGCCGGAACCGCGCGCCGCCACCGCACGGCACGGCGCTCGATCACGCCGATCACCCCGTATTCCAACACCAGCATCAGACCAACAAAGCTAAGCGCATAGGCAAGCACGTAAGCTGTCTCGAACAGTTGAAAATACAGATGGATCTGAAAGCCGACCCCGTCGCTGCGGCCCAGAAATTCCACCACCAGGACGATTTTCCAGATAATCGCAAGGCCATTTCGGGTGCTTGAGGCAACGTAAGGCCAAAGTTGCGGCAGGATCACATGGCGCAGTCTGGTCCGTTTTCCCATTCGAAAGGATTGCGCCATCTCAGACAGATTCGGGTCCATCGCGTGCACCCCTTCGCGGATCGTCACTGCCACCATTGCGGTCTTGTTCAACGCAACGGCAGTGATTGCCGCGACTTCATTCAGCCCGATCCACAGATAGCACAGCACAATCACCACTAATGCCGGAACATTCAGCAACACCACCAGCCATGGGCCAAACCAATGGTTCAACCGGGCGCTTAGCCCAAAGGCAATGCCGATAATCAGACCGAAACCCATCGCCAGCGTGAAGGCCAAGACGACACGGCGAAAAGTGGCCAGCAGGTGCCGTGGCAATTCGCCCGAAGCGCTTTCTGACAAGATTAGCTGCCAGACCTCAAATGGTCCCGGCAAAACAGTGGGATCCGCCCCCATCCACGCGGCAAATGCCCAAAGTACGATAAGACCCGCAAGCGAGGTCAGGACAATGGGTGCCTGAATGGTGGAAGCAGATTGGGCCATACCGGCAGAGTGTCACGAAACATCAGTCGCGCCAAAGCGGAAATGAGACGTGTCATACCTTGGTCGAATACTGTCTCTCATGATCCGCGATTACGCTTTGCCACATGGTGGCAGGCCTCTTGATGCGCGTGATTGCGGTAAGTTTAATGATATGGCTCAGCGCGACAGTCATGCTGCGCGCTGAACCGTTGTCGCGCGACGTGCTTGCACCCTATGTCGCCCCTCCGATGTCGCTGGGTGAGCAACTGAATGACCAAGGTGTGTTGCAATTGCTCAACTCTGGCGGCGCCGAAGCGGGCTATGTGTTTGAAACAGAACCGATGGCCCCCCTGCCCGGCTTTTCCGGCGCTTCAATCAACATGCTGGTTGTACTGGACCTTGAGGGGCAGTTTCTTGACGTGCAATTGATCTCGCATAACGAGCCGATCTTTGTTTCTGGCCTGCCGGAAAAGCTGTTCTTCGACTTCTTCAAACAGTACCGTGGTCATTCGATCTCAGACTCACTGGTTGTCGGCTCTCCCTATGGCAGCGGCTCCGATGGGTCTTCGTTGGTGTATCTTGACGGTGTGACCAAAGGGACCGCCTCCGTGCGCATCGCCCATGAAAGTATTTTGGCCGCCACGCTTAAGATTGCGCGCGAAAAGATGGGGGGCATTTCAACGGGGCCACCAGCATTTCCAAATTTGGACTACAGCGAAGACTTAACATGGGACGATCTGGTTGCCCAAGGCATCGTTACGCGCAAAACCGTGACAAATGCCGAGATCGATGCGGCCTTTGCGGACACCCTTTGGGAAAACGATGATCCCGAAGCCACGGAAAACCCCAACGAAAACTATCTCGATTTATGGGTTGTTGACCTGGGCGCGCCTTCGGTGGCCAAAGCTGTGCTAAGCCCAGATGGGTTTGAGGAACTGCAAGAGTTTATGACCATCTCCACCAGCGATGAACCGGTGCTGGTGGTTGAAACCGCGCGGCATGGGCTGGTGACAGAGGACTTTGTGCGCAACACCTCACCTGACCTGATCAGTGCGGAACAAGGCGGGTTCCCGATCGCCTTCCGGGATTCTGATTTGTTCGTTGAACTGAACGAAGCACTACCCGAAGAGCTCCACGATGGCGCAGCCCTGATCCTGCGCACCGACCGGCGTTTGGGTTTTGACCCCACGGCCGAATGGATTTTGCGGGTCAAAGCCTTGCGTGCGCATGGATCGTTCCAGCCTGAAATTGGGTCAGCGGTTCTGGAACTGACCCACAGCACGCCAGAGCGTTTCTATTCGCGTGTTGAACCTATCAAGCCAACACCGCCATGGGTTGACGCCTTGCGCAATCGGCAGGCTGATCTGATCTTGCTGGGCGTCTTTCTGGTTGGGTTGATTGCGCTGTTGGGCTTTGGGCTGAACCGCCTTGCCGGGCATCG
>JBAUHN010000082.1:0-7597 GCA_049680295.1 Sulfitobacter sp. | reverse complement strand
CCCCCACACGGACTCGAACCGCGGACCTATTGATTACAAATCAATTGCTCTACCAGCTGAGCTATAGGGGCTTTCAATGGCTTAGCAATCGTTCGCTATCATTGAACAAACGGGTTTGTTTGCTGGTTGAATGCATACAAACTGTCGCTTGCGTGCTGTCGTTTAAACGCAGACTACGAGATTCGCAAGTTCCAATCCGATGGCATTTTCTGATTGCGCCAGTGTCCAGCACGGACTGGAGATTGAAAGCAACGTTGCGGCGACCAAGACTACTGTATTGATCTATATTCCGCTGCGACCAATCAACCCTGGTTTGAAAGGGTCGCGGCGATGGTAACAGGGACAGTTCGCATAACGGGCCAGGTCTGATCACCAATGGTTATGGGCCTATCTGGCCCATAGGCTGCAGGCACCGGGAAGCGGTAACGCAATGAACAGAGAATGGCAAAAAACCGGCGTGGCTTTGCTGTTTTATCCGCTGAGAAACCAGTTATAGTTTTTTTGAGAGCTTACAGGAAAATAGCGGACATCTATGCAACTGGTCTTACACACAGGCGCGCACTTCACGGAAGAAGACCGGTTGATCAAATGCTTGCTCCGCAACAAGGGCGATTTTGCGGCGCGTGGCGTTTCTGTCCCCGGTCCGGGAAAGTACCGCAGACTGCTGAGCGAAACGCTAATGGCGATGCGCGAGGCACCGGCCGCTCCGGGTGCGCGCGATGTGTTGATGGATGCGATATTGGACGACGAACCTGCGGACCGTTTGATCCTGTCGAACGCACATTTTTTTGCGCCCGCCAGAGGTGTTGTAAACCGTGGCATGTTCTACGCCAGAGCTGAAGAAAAGATGGCACATATGGTGCGTCTCTTCCCACATGATCAGATCGAGTTGTTCATGGCGATCAGGAACCCGGCCAGTTTTCTACCTGCTTGCTTTCAGAAAATGGAATCTGAAAGTGCGATAGATTTTCTGGACGGCTCTGACCCGCGGGTGCTGCGCTGGTCAGAGCTGTTGATCCGTCTGCGAAAAGCACTTCCTGAGGTCCAGATCACCGTTTGGTGCAACGAAGACGCGCCGTTGATCTGGGGGCAGATCATCCGTGAAATGGCCGCGTTGGAGCATGGCCAAAAGATCACTGGTGCGTTTGATCTGTTGCGCGATATTATGACCAGGGAAGGTATGCTGCGGTTTCGCGCGTATCTCAAAAAGCACCCCAAAATGTCGGAACTTCAACGGCGTCAGGTTGTGTCGGCGTTCTTGGACAAGTTCGCGCTTGACGAAGCCGTAGAAGAGGAGCTGGACATGCCGGGATGGACCGATAGTCTGGTCGATGAACTGACAGAGATTTATGATGAAGACGCGATTGAGATTGGCCGCATTCCGGGTGTTCAGGTCATATCACCATAAATAAGGTTCAGATGCAGGCATCGGCACAGCCCCTAAAAGACCGGTCAATCCGAAAGGCAAATGCAAGAATTCATGGAACAATATCTTGATCTTGAAACCTTCCCGCTGGATCAACCTGAAAGCGGTAGATATGCGGGTTTGATTGCCCGTTGCCGGGGCGAATTGGCAAATGGCGGATTGTTTAATCTGGATGGTTTTTTGCGCCCTGAATATGCACAGGCCGAGGCGGATGCGCTGCGTCCAGCGATGAACACCGTCTCGTTCAATCATCAGCGCCGTCATAACATTTACTTTCTGAAATCTGTTCCGGACCTAGCGCCGGATCATCCTGCATTGGCACTGCGCGAGACATCAAATGACACGTTATGCGCCGATCAGCTTGGCGGCAGCATCATCGAGCGGATTTACAATTGGACGCCGCTGGTGACGTTTCTGTCAGCGGTGATGGAAAAACCCGCGCTTTTTCCGATGGATGATTCTTTGGCCAAGTTCAACGTGATGCGCTATCGCACGGAGCAGGGGTTGAACTGGCATTTTGACCGATCTGAATTCACTGTAACATTGTTGTTGCAAGCCCCCGAAAACGGCGGCGTGTTTGAGTATCGAACCGATCTGCGCACGGCGGATGATCCCAACTACCAGGGTGTGGCCGCGTTATTGCAAGGCCGCGACCCGCAGATGCAACGGATGAACGTGATGCCCGGTACATTGAACGTATTTCGCGGCGTTAACACACCGCACCGTGTGACGCCTGTCAAAGGCCAGGATGAACGTATGATCGCTGTGCTGACCTATTTTGAAAAACCCGGTGCGAAGTTTACCGAACAAGAACAATTGGGGTTTTACGGCAGGATTGCGTGACGCTTTAGATCGCATGCTCCACGCGATCTGATGTCGCCATTTGCTCAAGCCCGTTTTTTTCACAATGATTTCATCGGCCCGGTGAAATGCCCGATTGCGGCCCCTGCGACTTATCCGGTAAAGAACGAATAGCTACCAGACTGAGTAATTCCCAAGGTCGCATCCACGTAATGTGCCGTTGCACCGGTGGCGCACTTTTTTTGGATCGGGGTGGTGTGGTGAAGAGGTTTGGCACAATGTTCTATCTTGCAATGCCGCGATGCAGGGCGCTGTTTTGCGCTGCAGCCTTAGGGTTGCTGGCGCAGACTGCTGCTGCGACAGATGTGCGGGTTGCCGGATCCATGACAGATGACTTGCGTGATGCTGTGACATCGGGGTCGTTGTTGGTTGAACAGGCCGTGCAAGAAACCCCCGCCAGCACCCAAGAATTGCTGTCGGCCGCACAAGCCGATTACAAACGTCTGTTAGCGGTGCTTTATGATGAAGGTTATTTTGGCGCGGCAATCACGATCAAACTGGACGGGCGCGAGGCTGCCAATGTGCCGCCCGTGGCCCCGCCGCGCCGCATTGCGAATGCGGTGATCACCGTTGATCCCGGCCCGGTGTTCCGGTTTGGCACCACCGACATTGCCCCCGTTGCTGCACAAACTGTCCTGCCCGACGAATTTCGCACCGGCGAAACGGCCAGTCTCAGCGTGTTACGTGGCACGGTCGAAGCCAGCATATTAGGCTGGCGCAATCAGGGCCATGCCAAGGCCGCATTGGCCAGCCAATCGCTGACCGCGCGGCACATAGACCGCACGATCAACGCTGACTTGCGTCTGGCACCCGGCCCAAGGCTGAGGTTTGGGCCGCTTGTCGTTCAGGGCAACGACGCCGTGCGTACCGAACGGATTATCGAGATTGCAGGCCTGCCCAGTGGTCGGGTCTATTCTCCGCGCGAATTGCGCCGCGCGGCCAACCGTCTTAGACGCACCGGCGCGTTTAAATCCGTGGCCCTGATCGAGGCCGAACAGATTGCCGAGGGCGACACCCTGCCCATCAGCGCCAACATCGTCGAAGCAAAGCCCCGCCGCTTTGGTTTTGGTGCGGAGCTGTCCACCCAAGAGGGGCTGACGCTTAGTTCTTTCTGGATGCATCGCAATCTGCTGGGCGGCGCGGAAAGGCTGCGGTTCGAGGGCGAGATCAAAGGCATTGGTGGCACGACCGGGGGTGAAGATTACCGCCTGTCCACCCGTTTCGACCGGCCTGCGACCTTTAATGAAGATACCAATTTCTACGCTTTCGCGGAGTTGGAACAAAAGGATGAGGTCAGCTTTTTCTCGCGGCAGGCCACGATTGAGGCCGGGATCGAACGATTTGCCACCGAAAAGCGTACCTATAGTCTGGGCTTTGCGCTGCGACGTGGCCAGACCCGCGATGCCTTTGGCGAAAACGACTATACGCTGTTTTTGATGCCGCTGGGTGTGACCTTTGACTACCGCGACAATCGGCTGGATGCGCAAAAGGGCTATTACGCCAAGGTCAATGTCTCGCCGTTTCTGGCGGTTGACGGTGCTGCTGACGGGGTTCTTAGCTTTGTCGATCTGCGTGCCTATCACAGCTTTGGCGAAACGCGTCCGATGACATTGGCGCTGCGCGGGCAACTGGGGTCTGTAATCGGGCCTGACTTGTCGGTCGCACCTGCGGATTTCCTGTTTTATTCCGGCGGTGGTGGCACAGTTCGGGGCCATTCCTATCAGTCACTGGGCGTCGATCTGGGCGGCGGCAATGTGGTGGGCGGGCGGTCTTTTATGGCATTGTCGGCCGAATTGCGGGTGCGCACGGCGGGCAATCTGGGCTACGTCGGTTTCTTTGATGCGGGCTATATCGGCCGCGATGAATTTCCCAACGGGTCAGGCGAATGGCACAGCGGCGCAGGCGTCGGAATTCGCTATGACACTGGTATTGGCCCCATTCGGCTGGATCTGGCGGTGCCGACATCTGGACCGGACACCGGCAGAAACCTGCAGGTCTATATCGGGATCGGACAGTCATTTTGAAACGTCTCATCGCCCTGACCCTGACGTTGTTGCTGATGGCCGTAACCGCCAACGCGCAGGAAGACGACCGTGGCTTTCTGACCCGCAAAATCGAAGAGGCGTTAACCGGTCTTGGCCGCGAGGTTCGTATCGACGGCTTTACCGGCGCGCTTAGCTCTGAGGCGTCATTTGACCGACTGACGATCGCTGATGATCAGGGCATCTGGATGACCCTGGATGATGTGGTGCTGATCTGGAACCGCACGGCCCTGTTACGCGGGCGGCTTGAGGTGGAACAGCTGACGGCGCAATCATTGGACCTGCCGCGTTTGCCCATGGCCACCGAAAGCGACCTGCCCAAAGCCGAGGCCACGCCCTTTGCCTTGCCCGATTTGCCGGTGTCGATTGCCATTCAGAACTTTGAGGTCGCGCGCATCGCTTTGGGTGCGCCGATCCTTGGCGAAGCGGCTGACTTGAACGTGACGGCCTCGGCCATTTTGGACGGGGAGGGTGCAAAAATCGACGTGGTCTCCCGGCGCACGGACGCCAAGGAAGGCGCATTTGAAATTGATGCAACCTTTGCGCGCGACACGTCGATCCTGTCGCTGCTGTTGAAACTGGAAGAGGCACAAGGCGGCATTGCCGCGCGCTTGCTGGATTTGCCGGGCCAGCCGACCGTGGGTCTGAACATCGACGGCACCGGGCCACTGGATGATTTTTCTTCCGATATTGCCCTGGCAACAGACGGACAACCGCGTCTGACCGGTCAGGTCACCCTCAGCGCCAATACGCCGACGGACCCCAACGCCACGCCTGACCGGCGTATTCAGGCCAATCTGGGGGGCGACATCACCGCAATCATCGTCACTCAGTATCGCGATTTCTTTGGCCCTGACGTTGGTCTGACGCTGGACGCGCAATTGGGCGCGGATGGGACCGTCGCGGTTGATGCCTTCACATTGGACGCGCAGGCGGCGCAATTGTCGGGTCAGTTGCGCCTGAACCGGGATAAATGGCCGACCTTCATTGACATCGACGGGGTGATTGCCAATGCAGACCGATCCCCGGTGCTGCTGCCCGGTTCCGGCATGCATGTGGATCAGGTCGATCTGGCTGTCACATTCGATGCGGCCGATGGCGATGCGTTTTCGGGCATTTTCGACATTCGCAATCTGGCGCAGGACGCGGTAAAAATTGACCAGACCCAGTTGCGAGCTACCGGCACATTGCGCGGCGAGGTCGGCGCGGTTGGCGAAGTTTTGGCCGATATTGATTTGCGCGCTGATGGCGTGGCCCTTAGCGATCAGGACGCGGCAAAGGCGCTGGGTTCTGCGATTACCGGCACGGCAAAAGTGGGCTATGTCGAAGGCGAACCGGTAATAATCAGCGATCTTGAGTTGACGGGCGCGGACTATGGTTTGATCGGTCAGGCGGCGATCGGTGCCTTGGCGGACGGGCTGTTGACACAGTTGGATATGGCCCTGACCGCACAGGATCTGAGCCGATTTGCCGGGCTGACAGGGCAACAGCTGTCCGGTGCGGCGGATCTGCAATTGAAGGGCAGCGTGACACCGCTGTCTGGCATGTTTGATCTGGATATCGCAGGCACCACGAATGCGCTGAGCATCGGGATTGAACAGGCCGATGCGGTTCTTGCCGGGCGCACCACGCTGTCGCTGAATGCCAGCCGTTCAGAGACAGGGACAGACGTGAAATCACTGGCTCTCAAGAATCGGGCGGTCGAAATGACGGCTGATGCTGCGCTGCGCACAGAGGCCAGTCAGGTCGAGGCGCGGATGCGGCTGAACGATGTGGGCCTTGTGGCGCCGCAATATTCCGGCCCGGTTGCTCTGATTGCCAAGGCGACCCAAGATGCGCGCGGCTGGACGGTGGATGCAACTGCAGACGGGCCTTATGATGCGAAGATCGCGGTGCAGGGGCTGGCAACCGGACCCGACGCCGATGTGTCATTTGATCTGTCTATCCCGCAGGTGAAACCCTTTGTGCCGCAAGTCTCAGGGCCGTTGCAGGCCAAGGGGCGTGCCAGTCAGGCACCTAAAGGCTGGAATGTCGATGTGACAGCAGAGGGGCCATATGCGTCCAAGGTTGCGGTTCAGGGCTTGGCAACCGGGCCAGAGGCTGCAGTGAGTTTCACCGCAAAGTTGCCCAATGTCGGGGTGTTTGTGCCGCAAATTGCAGGTCCTTTGTCCGTCTCGGGCGATGCGCGACAATCATCCGGTGGCTGGCGGATCGACACCACGGCAGATGGTCCGTCCGGCACCAAAGCCGCCGTTGCGGGCCAAGTCGCCGCAGATGGCAATCTGGATATAACGATCAAGGGATCAGTGCCACTGGGCCTGTCGGCACCTTTTATTGCGCCACGCAGTCTGCAAGGTCTGGCCACATTTGATCTGGCCCTGCGCGGCGCGCCTGCCTTGTCGTCACTGGCCGGGCAAATCAGCACAACTGGTGCCAGTTTTTCCGCGCCGAATCTGCGGCTGGCGCTGGTGAATATGGCGACCCGGATCAATCTCAGCGGCGGGCGCGCGCAAGTGCAGGCCACGGCAGATGTCTCAACCGGCGGCCGCGCCGAGTTGGCCGGTTCCATTGTTCTGACGCCATCGCTGCCGGGCGATCTGCGGATCAATCTTGAACAGGTCGTTTTGACCGATCCGCAGCTTTACAGCACCACTCTGAATGGCCAGATGTCGATGGTCGGGCCTTTGAGGGGTGGCGCGCGGATCGACGGGCGCATTGATGTGGGCGAAACAAACGTCACCGTGCCCGCGTCAGGACTGACAAGCATTGGCGATATTCCCGCGATCACCCACATTGGCGCACCACGCGACGTCAGTCGGACACGCGCCCGCGCCGGCCTGTTGAGCCCGCCCTCGGGGGCACCTGAAAAAGCCGGCGGGCCTGCGTACCTGCTGAATATTAAGGTCAACGCGCCGGGCCGTATTTTCGTGCGCGGACGCGGTGTTGATGCCGAATTGGGCGGTGCCATCGGGTTGACCGGAAACAGCAATAACGTGATTTCAGCGGGCCGGTTCGATCTGTTGCGCGGACGTATTGATATCCTGGGCAAACGCTTTGATCTGTCCGAAGGGGCGGTGCAGTTCCAAGGCAGCCTGACGCCGTTTATCCGCTTTGTCACTTCAACCGAGACCACTACAGGTACTGTCAGCGTGATCCTTGAAGGGCCTGCGGATCAACCCACGGTCACGTTCAGCTCAACCCCCGAAGCGCCGCAGGATGAGGTTTTGTCGCAACTTTTGTTCGGACGCGACCTGACGCAAATTTCGGC
>JBAUHN010000081.1:0-9296 GCA_049680295.1 Sulfitobacter sp. | reverse complement strand
GCAAGAAAGCTGAGCGCTTGCGTGCCAAATTCAAGTCTGATCTGCGCAACCGGCGACGTGTTTCCGCAGGACACCTGACCAGTCAGCAGGACAGGCGGTGCTACAGCACCGGACATGACAGGCGATGGGCCAGTCTCAACTTCCAACGGCATTCTGATCTCTCTCCCTGTTCAGAGAGTATTGTGGGCTGATGTCAGTTGGCAAGGTGGTTGAGCCTGTTTTCTGATCCGGCGCGATCAGGCATGTGTCAGCCAGAGTTGGCAAACCTGGCTTCCTGAGCGACCAACACAGCTTGGGTGCGGCTTTGCACGCCAAGTTTGCGCATGATTGCTGTGACATGGGCTTTCACGGTTGTCTCGGCGATGCTGAGGTCAAAGGCGATCTGTTTGTTCAGTTTGCCTTCACAGATCAATTCAAGAATCTTGGCCTGTTGGTTGGTCAAAGTTGACAGTCGGCTGACGGTCTCATCACGGGGGGACGCGGCGCTGCTTTCAACATAAACGCTGGGTTTGTAGATTTCCCCGCGTCCGATTTTTTCTATCGCATCTTTGAACACGGCACGCGAACTGTGTTTAGGGACAAAACCTGCTGCACCTGCAACGATGGTGGCGCTGATGATTGAATTATCCGTCATGGAAGAAACGATCATTATCGAGGCCCGCTCAGCCTGACGTTTCAGACGTATCAGTCCATCCAGGCTGCTTACATCCGGCAGTTTCAAATCAAGAATGATCAAAGACGGCTGTTCAACGCCGTCCAAAAGCGCCAAAGCGGCCTCAAGGCTCGAAGCCGTCTTCACCACATCGAAATTGGCCACGGATTTCAGCGTCAGCTCTAAGGCGTCACAAAAGAGCGGATGATCGTCGATGACCAATGCCCAACCTGGGCTGTTAGGTGAGATCGGCGAATTGGGAGCAGTGGCATCATTTGGCATCATTCAACAAGGGTACGCTGATGCGTGCAGTTGGTCACCTGCCAAAAGGTCTTAGACAAACGAAAAGGCGCACCCTCTTTCGAGGATGCGCCTTGGGTCCGATTTGGCCGCTTAGTTAGACGCGAGCTGCTTGGGCAGACGGAATGTCCAGAGCAGGCCACCTTGGTTCAGGTAGTTCACCTTCTTGGCCACTTCGCCACCCCAAAGCGGCACAGCGCCACCCCAGCCGGAGATCACGGTGAGATACTGCTCACCGTCCTGCTCCCATGTAATTGGCTGACCAATCACGCCGGAACCTGTCTGGAAGGACCACAGCTGTTCGCCGGTTTCATCATCAAAGGCGATGAATTCACCCTCGGGGGTACCGGTGAACACCAGACCGCCAGCAGTGGTCATCACACCACCCCAAAGTGGCGCGTTGTTCTTGAACTCCCACTTTAGCTCGCCCGTATCGGGGTCAATGGCCTTAAGACTACCGATGTGGTCGTCATAGTTTGGCTTGATGGTAAAGCCAGAGCCAAGGTAGGCGGCACCCTTCTTGTAGGAAATCGGCTCGTTCCACATGTCCATGCCCCATTCATTGGAGGGAACATAGAACAGGCCCGTCTTGGGGCTGTGTGCCATTGGCATCCAGTTTTTGCCGCCAAGGAAACCGGGTGAGGAAAAGACAACCGATCCCTTTTTGCCGTCGGCTGATTCGGCTGGATTGCCGGGACGGTTCTCTTCGATAAAGATCGGGCGACCAGTGTCATCGATGCCGCTTGCCCATGAGATGTCTTTGACAAAGGGCACAGCAGAGACGAATTTGCCGTCTTCGCGGTTCAACACGTAGAAGAACCCGTTGCGGTCCGCCGTGGCAAAACGCTTGTTACCGGAACGGTCTGTATAGGCGACCACTTCATTCACACCATCATAGTCCCAGCCTTCACGCGGCGTGGTTTGGTAGTGCCATTTGATTTCGCCTGTCGCTGGATCGATCCCAATGCGCGACGCGGCATAAAGGTTGTCGCCTTTGTTGCCCTCGCTTGGCTCACCAGCTGCACGCAGGTGGCTGTTCCAAGGTGCAGGGTTGCCCGTGCCAAACACAAGAGTGTCTGTATCCGCGTCGTAAGAACCACCTAGCCATGTCGCTCCGCCACCGGTCTTCCACATGTCACCCGGCCATGTTGCATTGAGCGTACCGGTCATCGTGCTTTCTTCGCCGTTCAGCATGCCCATGTGACCTTCAATCACCGGACGTTCCCAAACCAGATCTCCAGTTTCAGCGCTACGTGCCTGTACTGAGCCGACGATGCCAAATTCACCGCCAGAGTTACCTGTGATGATTAGACCGTCAACGATCAGCGGTGCAGCCGTATACGAATAGCCAGCTTTGTAGTCGGCTATCTTCTTGTTCCAAACGACATCACCAGTCTTTTGGTTAAGGGCGACGATACGCGCGTCCAAAGTGCCGAAATAGATGTTGTCGCCATAGATTGCGGCACCGCGGTTAACCACGTCACAGCAGGGCAGGATGCCTTCTGGCAGGCGGGCATCATACTGCCAAATCTCTTTGCCGGTCATGACGTCAATCGCATACATCCGGCTGTAGGACCCGGTGATGTACATCACGCCATCATGCACGATAGGCTGGGTTTCCTGTCCGCGTTGCTTTTCCCCACCAAGGCTGAACGCCCACGCAGGTTGCAGGTTCTTGACGTTCTCTTTGTTGAGCATGTCCAGCGGTGAGTGCCGCTGCAAATGGCGGCCCATGCCATTGGTCAACACGTCGCCTGTCGATGCGGCGTCATTGGCCAGCATGTCTTCCGTAACGCCAGCAGCTTGCGCCCCCGAAAATGCTGTGCTCGCCATGATGCCGATTGATGCAGCAATAATAAATCTATTCATTGGTTAGGTCTCCTCCCTATGCCCGATTGCTGGGCGTATCTCTGAGGGCCATGCGGTGTCGTTCTGAAGCTTGTGGCCCTGCCTACAGTATTCGTGCAAAGCGGCTTTGCGGGTATTGAACATTGGTCGTAAGCGGGCGGTACGGTGTATGAGGTCAAAACTGCCACTTTGGTCGCACAGCAACGGTGCGCGAAATGACGTAGTTTGTGTGGCGGGAGGAGCAAAGATGAAATGCTATTTGTGGCTGGCATTGGGGATCATCGCAAGCGATGCCGCCGCTGAGACACGCGCGGTGTTCCTTGAAGATATTCAAGGCATGCGGATTGAAATCGCAACGTTGAACTTTGACGCTGAGGGCAGCTACAGCCTTGAGATGGCCGAAGCCCCTTTTTCCGATCATTTCCTGTCAATGCGGCCGTTCAAATGTCTGGAGGGGCCGCAGAAAAATTGGTGCTATGTGCCCTATCCCTATGAAATTGAGCGAAATATTGCGGATGACTTGATCGATCTGGAATATGATTTCCTGTTCGTATGGAAGGATGCCAGCGACTATGGCATCAACATGTGGAACGGGGTCTACTACAAGATTTCTGAAGTGGACGGGCAGTTGACAGGGACCTTGCACGAAATGGATATGGATACGTTATCCGCACCACCGCCTGCAGGCGAGTTACGTCCGGTGCAAGCCAAAGACCTGCATCAAAGTGACCCCGAGAGCCATTGGCTGCCACGGCTCGTTATTGAGTAACAGGCGGTGCAGATTGTCGACAGAAAGAGGGTTCCAAACTGTGGTACGACGCTTACTCGTTAGCTTCTTGACCATGATATCCATGGCAACAATAGCCTCGGCGGAGCCCAAAACACTCAAGATTGCCGTGCTGAAGTTCGGCACGGTCAACTGGGAATTGGATACAATTTCTCACAACGGTTTTGATGCCGCTAACGGCTTTTCCTTGGAGGTGCAGGGCATGGCGGGGAGTGCCGCTGCCAAGGTTGCATTTCAAGGCGGGACGGCAGATGTCATTGTATCTGACTGGCTTTGGGTGGCGCGTCAGCGTGCGGCGGGCAAGGATTATGTTTTCATCCCCTACTCCAAGGCTGTGGGGGGCGTGCTGGTGGGTAAAGACAGCACTGCACAAAGCCTCGCTGACCTCAAAGGCGAAAAGATCGGTATTGCAGGTGGACCGCTCGACAAAAGCTGGTTGATTTTGCAGGCCTACGCAGCGCTAGCCCACGATCTGGATTTGGCGGGCGAGACCGAGCAGGTCTTTGGCGCGCCGCCGCTGATCTTCAAGTCAGCCTTGTCCGGCGACGTTACTGCGGCGATCAATTTCTGGCATTTCATGGCCAAGATGGAAGCCTCTGGCATGCGCAAGCTGGTGGATATTTCGCAAGCAGCGGAGGCGTTGGGTCTGGACCCGCAGACGCCGTTGTTGGGCTATGTGGTGAAAGGCGAATTGTTGTCGCGTGATCCGGCACTGGTGCAGGGGCTTGCGGCAGCCTCGCGTGCGGCCAAAGCGTTGCTCGCACAAGACGATGCAGAATGGGACCGGTTGCGCCCCCGGATGAATGCCAAAAGTGATGCGCAGTTTGAGGGGTTAAAGGACGGGTTTCGTGCCGGAATACCAGCGCGGGGTCCGATTGACGAGGCGGCCGCGGATCGCATGCTGCAACTGATGGTTCAATTGGGCGGTGAGAAACTGCTGGGTTCGGCGACGTCATTGCCAGAGGGCACGTTTTTACAGGGTGAGGACTAGCACCTGCACCTGAACGCCCAAACCAAAGATGCCGTGCTGGACTTGCATGTGAAGTGCCTGACCTTGGGTGGGCGGCCCGTATTGGGTGAGATCAAGCTGACGCTTGGGCCATCAGAAACGCTGGCGCTTTTGGGTCCATCCGGTGTTGGAAAAACATCGCTCTTGCAGATCATTACTGGACTGCAAGGTGCGTATGAAGGCCACTGCCATGTGCACGGTCGGATCGGAACCGTGTTTCAGGAGCCAAGGCTTTTGCCGTGGCGCTCTGTGCGGGACAATCTGTGTATCACCACAGGGATCACGCCAGATCAGGCAATGCAGGCCTTGGCAGAAGTAGGGTTGGCCGAGCGCCATGCAGATTTCCCTGAACAATTGTCGCTGGGCCAACAACGCCGGTTGTCCCTTTCCCGCGCTTTCGCAGTCAAACCAGATGTGTTGTTGATGGACGAACCTTTTGTCTCGCTTGATCCGGGTTTGGTCGAAGAAATGATGACGCTGTTTACAACATTGCGCGCAACTTACCGCGTTGCTGCAATCCTTGTGACTCATGCCAAAGAAGAAGCGGAGCGGCTGGCCGATCGCACCATTACATTGGGCGGTGTGCCTGCACAGATCACCAGTGACGTTCCGAATGTCTAACCGCGTTTGCCCGCGCCAGATCGTGCAGGGTTGTACCCCCATAAAGCCGCCAGCGTGAAGATGAGCGTGGCGAGTATCACCCAACCCAACGCAGAGCCATCAAAGCTAAGGTAGAGGGCAAAACGGATCAATTCGACCGCATGCGTAAAGGGATTAACCGCGCATATTGTATACAGCAGCTCCGAGCTTTCGGCCATTTTCCACAGCGGATAAAGCGCTGACGACAAAAAGAACATCGGGAAGATCACGAAATTCATCACGCCTGCAAAGTTCTCCAACTGCTTGATGAAGCTGGACAACAGCAGGCCCAAGGCACCCAACATGATGCCCGCGACGATCAATGCGGGCAGCGCAACCAGGTAGCCAAGCACAGGCATCGTGATGCCGAATGCCGCTGCAATCGCCAGGAAGGTATAGACTTGCAGCACCGAAATTGCGGTGGAGCCGACCAGTTTGCAAAACAACAGCCACCAGCGGGGCAGGGGGCTGGTCAGCAGCAATTTCATCGAGCCCATTTCGCGATCATAGACCAGACTAAGCGAAGATTGCATGCCATTGAACAGCAAGATCATGCCGCAAAGGCCGGGCACGATATAGGTCTCGTAAGTGATGTAGGTTTGATAGGGCGGGATGATGCTGAGGCCCAATGCAGCGCGGAAGCCAGCGGCAAACACAAGCAACCAGACAAGCGGGCGTACGAGTGCGGCAATGAAGCGTTCACGCTGGTGGATGAAACGCAAAGCCTCGCGTTTCACAATCGCTATGAGGGAGGTGAGATAGGGGCTCATGCGGGCTGAGCCGTCAGGGCAAGGAACTTGTCTTGCAATGGGGTATCTCCGCAGATGTCCTGTGCTGTGCCACGTTCAAGAATCTGGGCCTGATGCAGGACAATCAGATCATCGCGGGCGCGAATTTCATCTGTCAGGTGAGTGGCCCAAAGGATCGTCGTGCCCTTATCGGCCAAGGCGTGCACATGGCCTGTGATCGCATGGCGGGCGGCCGCGTCCAACCCCACTGTTGGTTCGTCCAGCAACAACACGGCAGGATCATGGATCAAGGCGCGCGCAATCTCTGCCCGGCGACGGTGCCCGCCATTCAAGGTGCGGGCCTTTTCATGGGCACGTTCGCGCATCGAGAGCCGTTCAAGGGAGGCGTCAATGCGTGAGGCCGCGTCGCGTCCCGATAGCCCATGCAAAGCGGCAAAGTAACTTAGGTTCTGATGAACGCTCAGATCAAGATCGAGCGTGGTTTGCTGGAACACGATGCCCAGTTTGGCAAGGGCTGCGCGCGGGGTGCTGGCCAGATCGTGACCAGCAATTTCAATGGTGCCTTCCGCGGCGCTCAGTAGCCTTGTAAGCAAGCTGAAGAGCGTCGATTTGCCAGCCCCGTTTGGCCCCAAAAGTGCGCAGAAATGTCCGGCATCAACCTCAAAACTAACATTGTCCAAAGCGCGCGTTGGACCGTAAGAATAGCTGAGGTTTGAAACCTTCAGGCCACTCATTCAATGGTAATTTCGATACGTTGGGTTTCGCCCGTCGTACCGGGGATCTTCATGTAATAACGCCCCGGTTTGATGGCGAGAAAGCCGATCTCCATCTCGCCAGCCTTATCAAACTCGATGCTGTCCAGACCCAGCGGGCGAATCTCCAATCCTTCGACCACAATCTCATCAATCCAAATCGCGCGGAAGAATTCGGGGCCGACAATGGCCAACTCCTGTGAACCGTCGCCTATGATCTCAAACTCGTAGTAAGTGCCGGACTTCAGCACCCAAGGCCCTGTCGAAATCGGCTCTCCAGAAGATAGAGTGATCGGCGGCAGGTCTTCTTTGTTCTTGCTAGACAGGACACCCGCCGCGCCAAATCCTTTGCCGTCAGTATCGGCAAAAGTAGGTGCGCCAAGGGTCATTGCGACGAACAAAGCGGTGGTCTTGAAAAAGGTCTTCATGACAGGGCCTCTTGCTGGAGAATTAGGGAGTTGGGCGGAAAGCGGCACCCCAAGGGAAGCGGCCAACTTTGATGGATTTGAGCGCCTTGCGCGAGGCTACGTCAATGACCGTGACATCCCCCGACACGCCATTGGTGGTGAACAGCTGCGATTTGTCGGCGTTGAAGGCCATGTGCCATACGCGGCGCCCAACCAGAATATAGTCCTCAACCTCAAAAGTTTCAGCATTCACAACTGCGATATGATTGGAAGGGCCAAGTGCTACAAAGGCGTGTGTATCCCCATTGGTGAACTCAAATCCGACCGGTTGCACACGGTCTTGGTGCACACCTTGCACTTCAAAGCTGATCTTAGCCTTTTCCGATTGGTTGGCAGTGTCAAAGATGGTCAATGTGCCGCCAATCTCGGAACTGACCCACATCTCTGCCCCGTCCTTGGCAAACTCGGCGTGGCGCGGGCGGCTGTCGACGAGGGTATTGGCAAACAGTTCTTGCGTTTCCGTATCAATCCAATGTGCCATATTGGTTGTCTCGGACGTGGTGATGGCGATTTTGCCATCTGGGGAGACGGCCATGCCCTCGGGTTCAACACCCACATCAATCTGGGCGACCACCTTGCGGGTCTGTGTGTTGACGACCGTGGTGATAGCGTCGTCTTCGTTGGCGATATAAAGGTGTGTGTCATCCGGGTGCAGCACAAATTGTTCGGGATCTTCGCCTGATGGCAGGTCATGCAAGATCTTGCCGGTATTGGGGTCCATGACCTGCACCGCATCGCTGTCCGAGGCGCAGATGTAGACGCGGCTGAAGTCCTTGGAAAAGGTGATGCCGCGCGGGCGCTCTCCTGTCTCGTAAGTCTGAATGACTTCCAGCGTGTCGGTGTCGATGACGGATACACTATCGTCTTTTTCGTTGGTCACCCAGATTTCACCGGCCCACGCCGCAGTACTCGCTAGCAATAGGGCAGTGGTTGTCAGGGAAATTTGTTTCAAGCGCATCATTGGTAAGCCTCGCATTTGCTTTCAGGGAGGTCCAGACCAAGACTGTCCAGCTCATTTGTTTGATGCAGAAACCCTTCTAACGGGGCCTGGGCGACCAAAGCGCGCGGATGGGCAATCGCGATGGGTTGGCGCAATTGGCCATTCCACGTCCGATAGGTCAGCGGGCGACCTTTGAAACCGGCAAGCTCAAACGCGTCAGACAAGATATACGCGCGCAGGGTCTCAGGATCGTTAACATTGGTGCGGGTCACGGCCTCGCCCAGGGTGCGAAAAGCAGCCCAGGCGGCGTAGTCCTGAGAGGTCATGTCGCGGGCGTGCAGTTCGCGAAACCGGCTTTGCAATTGTGCGGCACCCCATTGCTCAATCACGGGAGACCATGTGGTTGCCGTCAGCCCTTCTGAGCCGACAATCGGGCGTGCAGCCCAAGTATTATAAAGAACGTAGCGGCCAAAATCATGCAACTCATCGGCAAGGATCATCGCGTCGTAGTCACCAAGCCCTTGGGTAAACAGCGGGATTTCCTGTGACGCGGTCCGGCGCATGTCAGCACCCGCGTCCCATTGCTTTTCATCCGACAGTTTCAGCCCGAATTTTTTCAGCGACCCTCGCATCGCGTCAGCATAAGCCGAGTCCTCGGGAAAACTGCCCGCGATCATCACAAGGTCAGTCCAGCGTTTTTGCACCAAGACCTGCGCCAAAGCATCTGTTCTCATCGCAAGCGATGGCAGGCTGTGCAGCACATTGGCGCGGCACTCTGTGTCACGCAATGCAACGTCACCCGCAGAGATGTTGAACAGCAACGCACCTTCTGCTTCTGGCAGATCGGCGATGGCAAGCAATACCTCGGCAGGCGCATCAAGGATCAGATAGGGCGAGGCCGCCAGCATGGTCTTGGCTGCCTCCAACGGATCATCACCCAGTTCTGCAATTGTAGCTGCCAATTCATAGGTCTGGCCCAGAAATTTACCGGTGGTCTGATTGTCCCGCAGTCCCAGTTCTGCCCCTGCCAGCCCGTTTTTTTCAGGCAGAGGGTCCAGATTGGAAAGGGTTGGCGGCCGTTCCACCTCAACTTGCAGATACCCCGCCCGAAGCTGGACCTGCGCAAGAGCAGGCTGGCAGAAGAGGCAAATGG
>JBAUHN010000080.1:0-6199 GCA_049680295.1 Sulfitobacter sp. | reverse complement strand
ATCTCTTCAACAAAGAGATCAATCACGCGGACTGAATTATCCTCACAGATCCAATCCTCAAGCCGATCCGGAAAAAGTGCCGCCTGACCCCGTTCTACACCCTCGATATAACCCGACATGCTTGCCTACAGTCTTTAACTAAAAGCATACATCATTTGGCGTTTTCACACAGCCTCGGTTCGGAGCCGCCGTCTCACCCTGACCGGTGTACAGGCAAAACTCTGCCCAATGCATCGCGCCATCTTGCCCCTCATCCTTCGGCCTGTAAGGTCTTGCAGATGTCACAATCCGCGAATCCGCTCATGCCAAACCACTCCCGTCGTGCCATTTTGGCCCTACTGGCCGCGGCTGCCCTTTCGGGGTGCAGCGCCTCCCCCGAACCGATCCAAGGCCCACCGCTTTACCCCAATGAAACGCCGCAATTACGGCTGTTGATCAACCAATATGCCGATTTTTATGATTTGCCGCGCCCTCTGGTGCATAAGTTGGCGATCCGCGAGAGCACCCACAATCCAAAGGCCCGCAACGGCCCCTATTATGGGTTGTTGCAAATCCTGCCCGCCACGGCGCGCTCCATGGGGTTTCAGGGCCAGCCCAACGATCTGCTGGATGCCGAAACCAACCTGAAATACGCGCTGAAATACCTGCGCGGCGCATGGCTGCTATCTGACGGTGATCACGGCACCGCGATTGGGTGGTATGCGCGCGGCTATTACTACGAGGCCAAACGCCGTGGCATGCTGGTCGAGACCGGTTTGCGCCCCGGCTGACCCGCCACTGTCAGCCGTATTTTGACGTAGCCACCTGTGGTTGCTAGCCTACCGGTCATATCGGGCCGCGTCATCACGCGCCCTGCCCGCAAACCCAATCACAAGGATTGCCGCCATGACCCTTCGCCTGAACCGCAGATCATTTATCGCTGGCAGCGCAGGTTTGCTGGCCGTGCACCCGTTTTCCGCCAATGCCGCCGCTGGTCAGGTCCATTTGCGCCTGATGGAGACGACGGACCTGCATGTCCACGTCTTTCCTTATGATTACTATGCCGACAAACCCGTAGACACCGTCGGTCTGGCCCGCACAGCGGCAATCATCAAGGACATCCGCGCCGAGGCCACAAATTCGTTGATGCTGGACAATGGTGACTTTTTGCAGGGCAATCCGATGGGCGACTACATCGCCTATGAACGCGGCATGAAAGAAGGTGACATGCACCCCGTCATCGCCGCGATGAACACGGTGGGCTTTGACGCCTCAACGCTGGGCAATCACGAATTTAACTATGGCCTTGATTTTCTGATGAAATCCCTGGCAGGCGCCGACTTTCCGGTGGTTTCGGCCAATGTGGTCAAGGAAATGGGTGCTGAACCGACGGGCGATACCACGCTGGTCGCGCCTTTTGTGATTATCGACCGTGAACTGACCGATGGTGCGGGCGATATTCATCCGATCAAAATCGGCCTGATCGGATTTGTTCCGCCGCAGATCATGAACTGGGATCGCCGCCACCTGGAAGGCAATGTCCAGACCCGCGATATCCTTGAGACCGCGCGTGCTTATGTTCCACAGATGAAGGAAGCCGGTGCTGACATTATTATCGCTTTGTCCCATTCGGGCATCGGATCAGCGCAGGAATCCCAAATGATGGAGAACGCCTCGGTGCCTTTGGCAGCCATTGATGGCATCGACGCGATCCTGACAGGTCACAGCCATCTGGTGTTCCCCTCGGACACCTATCAAGACTATGATGAGGTCGATCCAACCGCAGGCAGCATCCACGGCAAGCCTGCGACCATGGGCGGGTTCTGGGGCAGCCATCTGGGGCTGATTGATCTGATGCTGACCCGTGAGGGTGGCAGCTGGGCTGTGACAACCCATTCCTCGGAAGCACGCCCCATATCGCAACGCAATGAAGACCGCAGCGTGACCGCGCTGGTGGAAAACGATGCAGATGTGCTGGCCTCGGTCCAGTCAGAGCATGACGAAACACTGGCCTATGTCCGCCGCGCGGTTGGCAAGACGGATGCCAACCTGCACAGCTATTTCGCGCTGGTCGCAGATGATCCGTCAGTGCAAATCGTGTCGAATGCGCAAATCTGGTACATCACCCAAATGATGCAGGGCACCGAATACGAAGACCTGCCAATCCTGTCTGCCGCCGCCCCGTTCAAGGCCGGTGGGCGTGGGGGCCCCGACTACTATACCGACGTGCCAAAGGGTGATGTGGCGATCAAAAACGTATCTGACCTGTATCTTTACCCCAATACGGCGCGTGCCGTGCTGGTCACCGGCGCACAAGTCAAGGATTGGCTGGAACGCTCGGCCGGGCTGTTCAATCAGGTGACGCCAGGCACCGCCGATCAGCCGCTGATCAACGACAGCTTTCCATCCTATAATTTCGATGTGATTGACGGGGTCAGCTACCTCATCGACCTCAGCCAGCCGTCCAAATTTGACCCCAAAGGCGTATTGATAGATCCGGATGCCAACCGGATCACCAACCTTACGTTCAACGGGCAACCGATTGACCCGGAACAGAAATTCGTCATCGCCACCAACAATTACCGTGCCAGCGGCGGCGGCGACTTTCCGGGTGCCAAAGGCGACACGATCATCTTTGAAGGCCCTGATACCAACCGCGACGTCATCGTCCGCTACATCGTCGACAAAGGAACAATCAGCCCCCGCGCTGACGCAAACTGGAATTTCGCACCGATCCAAGGCGCCAGCGTGCTGTTCAGTACCGGACCAAAGGCGGCCGCCTATGCGGATGAGGTAAAAGGCGTAAGGATTGAGCCCGCAGGCGACGGCGCTGACGGGTTTGCGCAGTTCCGCATAGCACTGTGAGTTGAGGCGAGGGCTTTTCCAAAAACGCCCCCGCCATTGCGCCTATTCCGGAAGGTGGCAGACGGCCTCGATGTTGTTGCCATCCAGGTCCAGAACGAACGCCCCGTAATAGTCGTCATGATATTGCGGCCGCGGCCCCGGTGCGCCATTGTCGCGCCCGCCCGCAGCAAGTGCTGCTTTGTAAAACGCATCTACCTGCGCATGATTTTGCGCCGCAAAAGCGAAATGCAGCGGCGGTACCTGGGCCTCGCCTTCGGTCAGCCAGAAATCCGGTTTGTCGCGACCGTAGCCCACGACCTGTTTGCCGCCGGTGAACTGGCTTGGCACTTCCATGATTTGCGTGGCCCCGATAGCAGCCAAGGCCGCCTGATAAAATGCACGTGCTTTGGCGATGTCTGAAACCTGAATGCCCGAATGATCAATCATGTTGAATTCTCCCTTTACGATGAAGGGCCATCATAACCGGGGCTACTGACAAAAATTGACACCATCAGGCAGGCCCAAGGAAAAAAGGGCTACGCATCGCTGCGCAGCCCTTTCAAGATTTCTGAAACAGGTGACGACTTATTCGTCTTCCAGCGCCTCAACAGCTTTTTGCAGATCTTCTTTTGAGACAGTCTTTTCTTTCACTGTCGCCTGTTCAAACACATGATCGACAACTTTGTCTTCAAACAAAGGCGCGCGCATTTGCTGCTGCATCTGTTGGTTTTGTTGCACAAATTCAAAGAACTGACGCTCTTGCCCCGGATATTGACGCGCCTGCGCCATGATCGCCTGGGTCATCTCTGCGTCCGTGATCTGTACTTCGGCTTTCTGACCCAGTTCCGCCAGCAACAGGCCCAGGCGCACGCGGCGCGTGGCCAGGGTTCTATGCTCATCGGTGGATTCGATATCGGGGTGATCGTGGCCCTCAACCTCAGGATTGTCCTCATGCCACAGCTGATGCGCAATCTGGCCAGCTTCTGTCTCAACCAGCGTCGGTGGCAATTCGAAATCAACCGCCTTGTCCAGCGCGTCCAGCAAACCACGTTTCATGACCGCGCGTGCAGCGCCGGCGTATTCGGCCTCAAGCCGCTCACCGATCTGCGTTTTCAATCCGGCAAGATCCTCTGCGCCAAATTTCTTGGCCATCTCGTCGTTGATTTCAGCGGCGACAGGTTCTTTGACATCCTTGATCGTGCAGTCAAACAGGGCCTCTTTGCCCGCCAGATGGGCTGCCTGATAATCAGCCGGGAAAGAAACTGTCACGGTCTTTTCCTCGTCGGCTTTGACGCCAACCAATTGCTCTTCAAAACCGGGGATAAACGAATTTGAACCCAGAACCAGCGGGTAATCCTCAGCCGATCCGCCTTCAAACGCCTCGCCGTCAACCTTGCCGACAAAATTCATCACGACCTGGTCGCCGTCTTTGGCCTTTGAGCCCTTCTTGCGGGCCTTAAAATCCTGAGCGGTCTCGGCAAGATTGGCCAGTGCTTCGTCCACGGCGGCGTCTTCGGCTTTGACAACCATTTTTTCCAGTTTGATCTTGCTCAGATCAACGTCCGGGATCACTGGCAGCGCTTCATAGGACATCTCGACCTTGACGTCGTCGCCCTCTTTCCAGTCTTCGTTGGTCATTTTGACGTCTGGCTGCATCGCCGGACGATCGCCCGAGGCTTCAAAATGATCGTTCATGGCGCCATCAATGCTCTCCTGCATCGCTTCGCCCATGACTTTCTGACCAAATTGCTTTTTCAGCAACGCCATCGGAACCTTGCCCTTGCGAAAGCCCTTCATCTCGACTTCTGGCTGCGCTTCTTTCAGCTTTTCATTGACCTTCGCGTCCAGCTCCGCAGCCGTCACGGTGATGGCATATCCGCGTTTCAATCCTTCGTTCAGCGTCTCGGTGACCTGCATGTGTGCTCCATAGAAAAAAGCGCGCCGGACTGGCGCGTGCGTCAAATTTCCGCCCTTCTATGTGCGTCACACCATGGGCGCAAGGAGATTTGCCCGTGACCCGTCGAACCAAAGTCAATGCTACCTGAAGTGGCGGGAATGCGCCCACGCTGAAACAAGGGGCTTGCCACACGCTCGGCCTTCCAGCGGAGTGATTCGTTTTTTGCCGCGAAACGGTTTCCCCCGAGAGGCGAATTTTATTCCCGCAGTGATTGTTTCCCCTCAAATAACCGCGTCCGTTCAAGACTTTATTATTCGGTTGGCGGGTCGAATTGTGTCCATTCCGCCACATTCCAATTCGCTACCTATGCTGGCAAACAGGTTTCTAATTGGGCAACAATAAGGGTAAAACTTCGGTTAACATCCAATAAAATATCGGTTTTATTCTTTGATTGGCTGCACAGGCGAAACAGTTCATTGCTCAAGCGGGTCATCAAAACACAGTGCTGACCCACCTTCGCCTTATTTACTGACGATTCATGACACATTGTCGCCACGATTCTGCGGTGTTACCTTGGTCCTGTCGTAATGAGTTTCTGTTTTTTCAGGACCAATCCAAACCAATAGCAATTGGAAAAAAAAGCATCTTTCCACTTGGCCACCGTGCGCAAGGTTGCGCGAAAATAAACAGGTTCGGTTGTCCTTGGGAAACAGATGTATATGAGGTGAAAAAAATGAACTATGTAATAATTACCGACGCTGATGCGTCGTCTGACAATGACTATCTGGCGGCCCTGCCGGAAGGCGTAGATCAGCACCGCGCAAAAACGCGCTTGTTGATGACCGGTCTGACAACCGTAGCTCTGGTAAGCTTCGCGACTTTTGCATCTGCAGTCGAGCCTGGCGATCCGGGCCCTGCCCCCGACCCCGCTCCAGCAGCAGACCCTGCACCGGCCCCCGGCGCGCCTTCCGAGCCAGACGGTCCGGCGGTTGATCCAGGCGGACCGACAGCCGGTCCAAGCGGTCCATCAGGCGGTCCGGATGGCAGAGAAAATTCCGGAAACAGAATCGGCCGATTTGAGCCTGACCGTCCGCAAATCAGCCGCGCGCTGATCAGCGACCAGACCTACTATGGCGGCAAACTCGGCCCGCAACCCGCAGCGCCACAGGCCGCCGAACTGCCAAAGAAACGCCGTGGGCTTTTCAGCTTTCTGCAACGTCGCTAAACTGATGCGCGCAGTCTGGCCGATCGGCTAAACCAAAAACCACGTGCGTTCACAGCAAACAACAAAACGCCCAGAGCAACCGTTCTGGGCGTTTGTTTTTTCAGGGGCTGAAATTTTCGACCACCAAATGAAATGCAGGCAGTACACGAAACAAAACTGCTTTATGAAAGATGGATCGTTCATCTTACGTTTGAAGCGACGACCACCAGCTTCGGCCCGGGACCTTAAACTGGTCATTTGCTGTGCGAAACTAA
>JBAUHN010000079.1:0-1748 GCA_049680295.1 Sulfitobacter sp. | reverse complement strand
GTCTCCGACAAACTCGGGGCGATTCAATCTGGTAGAACTCCTGCAAGATCGTCTTTTGGAACCGCTCGCAAATGCCGATGGTCTGGGGTGATTTCACCTTGGTTTTGGTATGGTCGATATCGTTGATTGCCAGGAAAAACTGGTAGTCGTGCTTGTCGACCCGGCCACAATATTCCGTGCCGCGATCTGTCATGACCCTCAGCACCGGAAGGTCTTGCTCGTCGTGGAATGGCAGCACCCGGTCGTTGAGCAGGTCAGACCGCCAACTTGGCGCATTCCGGTCGGATCGGAATAGGTGCGCCGCGTATACTCCATTTCTTTGCCTCCCAGACAGATATAGCGGTCGTTCTCATCACCCCATGTGAAGTCTGATCTGGAGAACGTGCCGTCCGTGCGTTCGCCTTTGTCAAACACTGGGATGAACAGCAGGATCATCCGCTTGGTGGTTAGCCAAACAAGGTTGTCGGACGACCCGTAGGCCGTATCTTCGGCGATCCAATCGGCTTCAAGCCAAAGCACTCTTCAGTCCGGTCAATCATCTTGCGCATGGCTCCAATCGCGAGATTGTACCGGGCGTCGAACATCGCTCTCACAAAGGGCTAAACAATCGGGCCGAGAACAGCCATCTCCCGTTTCGAACGCGAGAAAGAGCGATGCAAGGCTACCGGTCGCCAGGCTGCTTGCAGCGGTTCATCTCGATCCATTCAGCCATTCGAAGCTGCTTTTCCGTCCCAGTCCTTCGTCGTTCCGCCCTAACAATCTGATACCACCGACTTGAGGTTTTTGATGTCTGGAACGTGGCCTCAAATGCCGCGTGATAGTCCAATGTTCGAACTTCTTTCGGCCCGCGCAGTTAATGTGATAACACCGCTCCGCCGATTGAATGTTACCGTTGCGCCAACCCGCGCAAAGAAAAGGAAAAGTAAAGAAGACGAGTGCAACCGCCTTATGCCACGTTTCCAAATTGCCACAATTTCCTTCGTACTAATAAAATATTCACAAAATGTGTTGTGTTGATCCTTCTAGCGATGGCTAAAAGCCAATAGCAGATTATGGCGTGATAAATGTCTGTCGGAGTTGCTTGCAGTCTGTTGTGTGTGTTCTTTTTGTTGTGGGTTACTGTGGGGCATCGGATGAATATCTTGCCAATGATCATTTTGGCCATGTTGTCACGATTGAAATATAGTATTTGTAGCACTGGTTGCGGCGTGCCATCAGCGCGGAAGGGGACGTCCTCGGCATTCTCGTGCAAACGCGACGAAATGCTAAGGCAGCCAAGCGGCTTCTCCAAGGGCTGATCACTCAGTTCGGCGAGTCGAGGGTCGTGATCACACCCTCTCGTGACATTGCATTCGCAATGAACTGCTAGGCAGCGGACAAGCTGCGCAGTTATTTCAAGCCGATCAAAACATTGGCGCCGAACGCTGGCCACCGTACCCACAAGGGATTGAACTACGCCATCGAAGGATCACACAGGCCTACCCGCAAGCGAGAGAGGATATTCGGCCGGTTCAGAGATTTTTGTCGGCTCACGACCAGATCAACCTGATTTTTCGTCCCCGTCGATTTCAACTCACCGCAAACTCATACCGCCACGCCCGAGCTGACGCGCTCAGCCTCTTTGCAGGATACACCATCGAGATGGTGGCGTAATTTACAGACCAGCAACCCCCTAAGACACGCTGCCAACAACTTGGCAATGCCGTTCCGAACTCTTGCCTCTTTTGCAAGCTCGGGCCAGTTGGGCC
>JBAUHN010000078.1:0-21541 GCA_049680295.1 Sulfitobacter sp. | reverse complement strand
GATCATCAATTAGGTCCGCCTTGAGCAGCGAGGCGGCCAAAGCGCCGCCGCCTTCGCAAAAAACGCAAGTGATGCCGTGATGGCCAAGGCGTTGCAAAACGTCGCTAGGATCAAGCTGCCCTGCATGAGATTTGCAGCTTAGCAACGTCGCGCCGAGGTCTTGCCAGACGGTAACCAGATGCGGGTCGGCATCCTGTCCGTGACATAATACCAGCGGGCTGTCCTTTGCGGTCAGGGCCAGTTTTCCCATTAACGGCAGATCAAGCCTGCGGCTGACAACGACTCGGGTTGGTTGATGCGACAAACCCAGATCACGCTGGGTCAGCGATGGATCATCTTTACGGGCGGTACCACCGCCGACCAATATCGCATCATGCTTGGCGCGTAGCGCATGAACGTGGCGGCGTGCCAATTCCGAAGTAATCCACTGACTTTCGCCAGTCGCGGTGGCAATGCGACCGTCAAAGCTGCTGGCCAGCTTTAATGTGACCCTTGGACGACCAATGCCAATACGCATCAAAAACCCGCGATGATCACGTTCTGCGCGGTCTTGCAGTACCCCTGTGGTGACGTCGATCCCGGCTTGTTTCAGCATTACAATGCCTTGGCCGCTGACCCGCGGGTCCGCATCTTCCAGCGCAATGACAACGCGTGCGACCTTAGCATTGATCAAGGCCTGGGCACAGGGCGGGGTTTCACCAGTATGGGCGCAGGGTTCCAGTGAGACGTAGGCAGTGGCGCCGTTGGCCGCGTCGCCAGCCTGCGCCAAAGCTTGGGTTTCAGCATGTGGGCGACCGCCGGGTTGCGTTACACCACGCGCCACGACGCGGCCATTATTCACAATAACACAACCAACGGAGGGGTTAGGCCAGGTGCGCCCCTGCCCCCGACGTCCCAACGACAAGGCAAGCGCCATGTAGCGGTTGTCGGGGTTTTCAGTCACTCTTCGGGCGGCAATTCTGGCCGCAACTCGCTGACAAATTTATCAAAATCATCAGCGGCCTGGAAATTCTTGTAGACGGAGGCAAACCGGACGTAGGCCACCGTGTCGATCCGCGCCAGTGCTTCCATCACGATCTCGCCGATCTGTTTGGAGCCGATGTCAGTCTCGCCCATCGATTCCAGCCGGCGCACAATGCCAGAGATCATCTGGTCAATACGTTCTGGGTCTATGGGGCGCTTTTGCATCGAGATGCGGATCGAACGCTCCAGCTTATCGCGATCGAAATCTTCGCGTTTGCCGGTTGATTTGATAACCACAAGGTCGCGCAACTGCACTCTTTCATATGTGGTAAACCGCCCGCCGCAAGCTGGGCAAAACCGCCTGCGTCTGATCGATACGTGATCTTCCGCTGGTCGACTATCTTTGACCTGAGTGTCTACGTTTCCGCAAAACGGGCAGCGCATAGCCGTCCCCCTTTTATGTATTTCTGCCTCTTTTATGGGGTCACCGCCCCACTTCGCTACAGTTATAGGGCACCCTCTAGGGTTTGGGTAGAGGGGAAATGCGCCCCCTAAATACGGGAAAATTTATGTGGCTCGAATGCGCCAATTCTGGTTGCGCAATTCGTGCCGTTTCGGCGGCTCTTTCGTGCAGATTACTTTGTACTGCGTGTAAATGCATCGCGGCAATAGCGTCTAGCCAGAGCGGATTTCAGCACCACCCCAGGTTCGGACACTGTGAGGTTCAACCGATCACTTTCGGGCGGTAGGCCTGCATCAGATGTGCTGAACACAACACCCTTGGCACCACTTTGTGTTACACTGGCACCAAGCGGGGTACGCACATAAATCCGGGTCCGCTCCGATTGCCCTGTGCGCACCTCGATATAGTTGGCGGCTGCACACCAGAATTCATGCGCCCCCATGCCACGCAGTTTGATCACTTCGAAATCATTGGCATTGATCCGGTTGATCACAAACCGTTTTTCTTCGGCCAGCGTGGATGCCTGCGCACCAATACCGATGAGAACAACCATCACCGGGCCTAAAATCCATCTCTTCATCTGCCGTTACCTCCTGTCTGAGGCATATAGGACGGGTTTTCGAGATGTCGCGAAAAAGCCGCAGATTACTGCATTGAAAATAAGCATGGCGCACAGAAAGTTGGAATCAGTTTTTGGATCGAAAGCGCGGAAATCAGGAAAGAACTTGATTGCAATTCGGTTGGATTCAGCGAAAAGACGACACCCTTGAAGCCCGGTCGTATCTAACTGGTGCCGCGTTCTGTCAGAACAAAAAGCCGTGCGTTACCCTGCGCGCCCGCAACATCGCGGGCATATTGCGCAGCAGAACACCACAAGCCGCGCGCGCCAATACCACGCTCGTCCACCACTTCAAACGCGCCGTTCGCCATTAGATTTACATGAAAACGGTTTTTCGCCCGATGGCTTTGTACGGCCAGTGGCGCAGCCAAGCACATCGCAAGACTTGTCGCGGCAATCGACTTTAGCGCCAAGGCTCAGTTTTCGATAATTGCTCTAAAATTTATCTCCGGGTTCGATGATGTTATCTCGGCAGAACTGAATTGCGAAAGCAATGCTCAGATTAGCGCCAATTTTCTTGATGCTTTTGTTTTTCGTTCCTTCGACACCTGGAATCGGCTTAGTCGAAAAGACGACCCCCTTGCGTCCGGCTTGCGTCACGCTAGGACCTCGCGGGCGTTCTATGTACAACCGCCCTCTGTTTTTGCCCAACGTCCGTATCGTATAACTTGCTGCAGCACACCAGATTCCACTTGATCCTTCTCCATATGCTTCGATCACTTCAAAGCTGTCGGTAGAAATGGGATTTACCGGCAGTTTGGAACGAAAGAACAATCCCTGAGCCGAAGCTGCGACAGGTGAAATAGCGAGTACAGTTACAATAGCAAAACGAAGCATGGCGATCCCCTTGGCTCCACACCAGTATAGTGCCCTTCCACCACACGGCAAAATCACAGTTGCGATATGCGTCAGGTTTGGGCGCGCTCAGACCGCCGGGACTAAATGGAACAGGCGATGCAGACCACGTCCAACGGACAATATTCCCGTCACCCGAAACGAAAACAGGCAGGCCATCTCGGCCCGCCTGGTATCAATAACACTGCCGTGACATTTACTGATCCAGAAAGGACCTTAATTTGCGGCTGCGGCTTGGGTGCTTAAGCTTGCGCAGGGCCTTTGCCTCGATCTGGCGGATACGTTCGCGGGTGACGCTGAATTGCTGTCCCACTTCTTCGAGAGTGTGGTCGGTGTTCATGCCGATACCAAAGCGCATCCGCAAGACCCGCTCTTCGCGCGGCGTCAGGGATGCCAGAACCCGCGTTGTGGTTTCCTTGAGGTTTTCCTGAATGGCGCTGTCCAAAGGCAGCACCGCGTTTTTGTCCTCGATGAAATCGCCCAGCTGGCTGTCTTCTTCGTCGCCAATCGGGGTTTCCAGTGAAATTGGTTCCTTGGCGATTTTCATCACCTTGCGCACTTTTTCCAAAGGCATTTGCAGCTTTTCTGCCAATTCCTCAGGGGTCGGCTCACGTCCGATTTCGTGCAACATCTGGCGTCCGGTGCGCACCAGTTTGTTGATCGTCTCAATCATATGAACAGGAATACGGATGGTGCGCGCCTGATCAGCAATCGAGCGGGTAATTGCTTGGCGGATCCACCAGGTCGCATAGGTCGAGAATTTATAGCCGCGGCGATATTCGAATTTATCGACGGCCTTCATCAGGCCGATGTTCCCTTCTTGAATAAGATCAAGGAATTGCAACCCGCGATTAGTGTATTTTTTGGCGATGGATATCACCAGACGCAAGTTCGCCTCGACCATTTCTTTCTTGGCCTGGCGGGCTTCTTTTTCGCCCTTTTGAACCTGCTGCACAATGCGGCGGAATTCCGAGATATCAAGGCCAACGTACTGACCAACTTGCGCCATATCGCTGCGCAATTCTTCAATTTTGTCGGTAGAGCGTTCGATGAACATCTGCCACCCGCGCCCCGGCTTTTCGGCCATGCGTTCCAGCCAATTGGGGTCAAGTTCATAGCCGCGATATTCGTCGACAAATTCCTTGCGGTTGATCCGCGCCTGATCTGCCAGTTTCACCATCGAGCTGTCGATCTGCATGATGCGTCGGTTGATGCCGTATAGCTGGTCAATCAACGCTTCAATACGGTTGTTATGCAGGTGCAATTCGTTGACCAGCAGCACGATTTCGGCACGCAGCTTTTGGTAAAGTGCTTCGTCCTTTTTGTTGAACGACCCGTCCTCATTCAGGGTTGCAGAAATCCGGCTGTCCTGCATTTCCGACAGTTTGACGTAATCATCGGCAATGATATCCAGCGCTTCAAGGACTTGTGGCTTTAGTGCCGCCTCCATAGCGGCCAGTGACATGTTGGCCTGCTCGTCCTCATCATAGTCATCATCTTTGGCAATCGGGTTGCCGTCAGCGTCCAATTCCTCTTCGGCGGCGGTTTCTATTTTTGGGGTAGTTGTCCCGTCGGTGGACACCACAGGTTCAGTAACAGCGCCATCTTCGTCCATCTGATCGCCAAATGTGGCCTCGAGATCAATGACGTCACGCAGCAAAATATCCTCGGACAGGAGTTCGTCACGCCAGATGGTGATCGCCTGAAAGGTCAGCGGGCTTTCGCACAGGCCCGCGATCATTGTGTTGCGACCGGCCTCAATGCGTTTGGCGATGGCGATCTCACCCTCGCGGCTTAACAACTCAACTGACCCCATTTCGCGCAGATACATGCGCACCGGATCGTCGGTGCGGTCCAGTTTTTCTGCCGTGCCCGTCGACAGCGTCACATCGCGCGCGCCCTCGGTGGTGGTCAGATCGGTGGAGCCTTTGGCCTCTTCTTCCTCGGCATCTTCGTCTTCGATGATGTTGATGCCCATTTCGGACAACATCGACATCACGTCTTCGATTTGTTCGGAACTGACCTGATCGGGCGGCAATACCGTGTTGAGCTGATCGTAAGTAATATAGCCCTTTTCGCGCGCATCGCCGATCATCTTTTTGACGGCGGCCTGGCTCATATCAAGGGAATGACCAGCATCCTGGTCGTCTGGCTTGGCGTCTTCTTTGGTGTCTTTCGCGGCCATTCGATGCTCCTTAAGGGGCTACAGTGATTCGCTCAACCGAATCACATAGGGAATCAATAGTGATTTTGGGTGATTCGGCCACCCGTTTACCGTAGTTTTCTTAATGTTTACTAGCCACCCGACGCTATTTTTCGGATTTGGACAGTCCAATTTGGTTCAACAGCCGGTCAAGAGCACTGCGTTCATCGCGACTGATTCGGGCGCCGTTTTTACCAACATCGTATTCAGCATTGTCTTCCTGGCCGCTGCGCTGTGCCTGATTGGCTGCACGCGATGCTTCGGTCAAACGCCATGTCACGCCTTCGTCGGCAGGTCCGTTCAAATCCTCTGTCGCCTCGACGATTTCGGCATTTAGGCCGCGCATACTTTCCAATTTCGCCAATTCTTCGGCCACCGTCATGCGGGCCATCTCGGCATTTCCGGGTGTTCTGATGCACGGTATGACAGCGACATGGCTTGCCGACATCAGGTTTTCAAGAGTGTGCGATCCTAAATCCTTAGAAATATTTGTCCGCAACACCTCCGGCGAAGCACCAAAGTTTCGCAACAATAGATCGCGCAATGCGGCATGTTCAGGCTTGGAGCATGGCATCGTCTCCAGGCCGCTTTCAAATTCTTCGATGATCTGCGGGCAAGATACCAGGGCCGCCAAAATCACCGCCTCTCGCAAATGATCGGTGGCCTGATCGCCTTGTGCTGTCACCAAAATGGACAGTTTTGTGCTGGCCATTGCAGGTTCTGGCGGCGGCTGCCATCGCCCCTGCCCCTTTCCACGTAGCGCATTATTGCGCTTGGTTTGTTTGGGGCGGAACAACTGCCATCGCAGGTCTTTGATTTCCTGCCCGTAGTGGCTGCGCACGGAAGCGTCTTTGATCAACATGATCTTGTCGCGCAGGGCCTTGTCGAGACCGGCTTTGCGTTCGGGGCTGTCAAAAACCCGGCCTTCGGTTTCGCGTTGCCACAGCAAACGCACCATAGGCATGGCTTGATCCAGCAGCTTTTGCAGGGCGGGTGCACCCTGTGCACGCAGCAGATCATCAGGGTCCTGACCTTCGGGCATCAACGCGAAACGCAGCGATTTGCCCGCTTCCAGCAGTGGCAAAGCCAGATCAATCAACCGCATTGCCGCGCCAATACCTGCCTTGTCGCCGTCCATCGCGATGATCGGCTCGGGTGCTATGCGCCACAACATCTGCAATTGGGTTTCAGTGACCGCCGTGCCCAAAGGTGCGACCGAAGCTTCAAACCCGGCAGACGACAGGGCAATCACATCCATATAGCCTTCGGCGACGATCAGCGGCTGTCCCTTGCCTGCCGCCGTTCGTGCAGGCCCATGGTTGTAAAGGCTGCGGCCCTTGTCAAAAAGCTCTGTCTCGGGCGAGTTGAGGTATTTGGCATTGTCGTTGGGGTCCATCGCACGACCCCCAAAGGCAATCGCACGGCCCCGCGCATCGCGGATCGGATACATGATCCTACCGCGAAAAGTGTCATATGGTTTTCCCCCCTTTTGGCTGGGTTTGGCAAGACCGGCACCAAGGATAAGGTCGTCGCTGATATTCTTGGCTGTCAGATGATCCCACAGCCCCTGCCACGCATCCGGTGCAAAGCCGATGTCCCACCGGTCCAGCGTTTCGGCATTCAACCCGCGACGGGCCAGATAATCACGCGCGGCACTGGCCGCACCGGTTTTCAATTGCAGGCGGAAATATTGTACGGCCATTTCCATAACGTCCGCCAATTCGGTGCGTTTGTCGGCCTTTTCCTGCGCGCGCGGGTCCATTTTTGGCACTGGCATTCCGGCTTCGCGCGCCAAAATCTCGACCGCCTCCATAAAGCTTACGTTTTCGGTCTCGCGGACAAAAGAAATTGCGTCACCCTTTGCGTGACAGCCAAAGCAGTAATAAAACCCCTTGCGGTCATCGACATGAAAGCTGGCGGATTTTTCCTGATGGAACGGGCAAGGCGCCCACATGTCGCCCTTGGCCTGATTGGATTTGCGCATATCCCAGATGACTTTGCGTCCGACAACTGATGTCAGGCTTGCTCGGGTGCGCAGTTCTTCGAGGAATCCGGGTGGTAGGCTCATGATCTATTATATCATGCGCAGGTGGTGCAAAGTCCAGTGGAGCACCCAAATTCCCTGTGGATGAACTGACCTTAAATCAATTGTTTGCAAGGTTGATCCCTACCTTGCCGGTACGAAATCCATTATTACTCAAGGATTTGCTGGAAAACCTTAAGGGGCGATTTTTTTAACTTCTTTCTCCCGTTATCGCACAGAAGTCGGCTCATGGGTTTATCACGACAAATTCGAATCCGCCGACTATTACTTGATGCGGTTGCAATTAGCGTTCACCCTGCAAGCGAGCGCATTAGCTTCAGCGCAATCAATGCTTAATGAATTCGTATTTTCTGCGCGTTACGGCCTTGTCTAGTTTGAAAATAGGCGCCTGACAGCCCATTGGGTGCGGCAAAGGATGAACATGTTACCAGAAAAGACGGATACGGTTATTGTAGGTGGTGGGCAGGCCGGTCTGGCCATGAGCGCACATCTAAGCAATTGCGGCATACCCCATGTTATTCTGGAGCGTGATCGCATTGCGGAAAAATGGCGCACAGCGCGTTGGGATTCTCTGGTCGCCAATGGCCCGGCTTGGCACGATCGTTTTCCTGCCATGGAATTTTCAGATACTGGCCCGGATGCGTTTGCCACCAAAGACAGCGTAGCCGCGTATTTTGAGGAATTCGCGTCCCAGATCAACGCCCCTATTCATTGCGGTGTCGACGTGCACAAGGTACGGCGTTCTAATGACGGTTCCGGATTTCACGTTGAAACCTCGGCCGGACCCATTGCGGCACGCAACATTGTTGCAGCGACAGGGCCGTTTCAAAAGCCGGTTATTCCACCGGTGTTGCCGCAGATTAACGGCGTCACCCAGATGCATTCCACCGCTTACAAAAACCCGGATCAATTGGCGCAAGGTGGCGTGTTGGTCGTCGGCGCCGGCTCATCAGGGACACAGATCGCTGATGAGTTGCGACGCTCTGGTCGCGAGGTCTATCTATCGGTCGGACCGCATGACCGTCCTCCGCGCAGCTATCGTGGGCGCGATTTTGTCTGGTGGCTTGGCGTGCTTGGCAAATGGGAGGCGAAAACACCGCCCGCGGGCAAAGAGCACGTCACAATTGCCGTCAGCGGTGCCCATGGTGGCGAAACCGTAGACTTTCGCAGGCTTGCAGCCAGTGGCATGACCCTTGTTGGTCTTACCAAAGCCTATGAGAACGGGATTTTACACTTTGCCCCTGACTTAGCAAAGAACATTGCTGAGGGTGATGAAAATTACCTGTCCGTTCTGCGTGAAGCGGACGCATATATCGTGCAACAAGGGCTCGATTTCCCACCAGAGCCTGAAGCCCACATTATCCGCCCCGACCCAAGCTGCGTGGCGGACCCAATACTGTCACTGGACATGGCAGATGCAGGGATCAAGACCGTCATTTGGGCAACGGGTTTTGCCCAGGATTTTAGCTGGCTTGAGGTCGATGCATTTACCGAAGACGGCAAACCGCAACATGAACGTGGCATTTCAAAAGAACCAGGCGTGTATTTTCTTGGCCTGCCGTGGCTGTCGATGCGGGGTTCTTCGTTTATCTGGGGCGTTTGGGTCGATGCAGAATATCTGGCGCAACATATGGCTGCAAAGCTGGTGTCGCGGGCAAGCTAGGGCCAGGGCCCACTAATCCTGCGTCGGTAGTTTGTCGGTTTTCGGCGCAGGGCATAAGTTTGACGCGCCTTTCGGGCGACAGGTCGTGGGTATCTAAACTTAGTCTTGCATTCCCGGCAATCCCTTGGTGCGAAGATGCTCTTTCACATGCTGAAAGAAGGCAGATACAATCCCAGAGCGGTGTTCGGTCTGTTTCGTCGCAAGCCCCAGAACCATCGGACGCACGGTACCGGTCAGCGGTAAGATGACCAGTTTTTCGCCGTCCGGTGCCATATTCGAACGGGTGCGCATATTGACCAATCCAAACCCAAAACCATTGGCCACAAGACTACGGGCCATGAACATGTCAGATGTGCGTTCCGCAATATTCGGGCGAAAGCCGCTGTGCTGAAACATCGACAGGAAATATTCCTGGCTTAGCGGCAAATCAAGCAGGACCATCGGCTCGTCCTCAAGATCGGCCAAGGACAGTGACGGGAACGCGGCTTTGGGATGATCTTTGGCCAGCATGACACTGGGCGGCAAAGAAATCAGCGCATCGAATTGAATATCTTTTGGGATTTCAAGATCATAGGTGATCGCTACATCAATCTCGGCTTGTCCCAACATCCGCAGCAAATCCGCCTGACTGCCTTCTTTGAGCGCGACAGATGCATCCGGGAACTTTACCTCAAACGACCGGCGCAATTGTGCACTGACGACGGGTGCGACCGTCGACAGCGCGCCAATCGCTATAGGCCCACGCGCCGTTTCGACTATATCGCTGGCCAGATCGTTCAGGCGATTTGCACGGTCCAGAATTTGCTTTGCTTCGTTAAACACGCGCCGCCCACCAGGTGTAAGGGACAAGCCTTGAGCATGGTGGCGCACAAACAGTTGGACCCCTAAATCCGTTTCAAGGTGACTGATGGCTGATGAAATCGAAGGGGAGGACACATTGACCCGTTGTGATGCAAGGGCAATGGTTCCGGCCTCTCCGACGGCGACAAGATATTCCAATTGTCTGAATGAAAAACGCAATGGCATGTGCAAACATGGCCTTGAAAGAAACGTACATCAAGCCCAAGAGCGCTGAAAAGGCTGTTCCTATTCGTCCCCCGGAACCCCATAAGACGGCGCTTTGCGGGGATCGAGCGCACGTTGCACATAGGCGTCAAGCTGAGGTTTGTAGACTTCCCATGCGGCACTTACTGCCACGATCGGGCAATCCTCAGACCAATCGCACCGCAGGTCAGCCACAGGCCACTGCACCGTGTCGCAAATTTGCAGGCCCGCCGAATGAACTGGGCCGGCTTCGCCACCCGCCGCCAAACCCGCAACCAAGGCCGCGACCAGTCGGTCACCCAAATGACCCGGTGCATTCTCAAAACCGGTCACAATGGCCTGAGGCACGCCCTCATTGGCCAGCATATTGCCTGCGGACACAACATCTGTACCTGTGGCATCCGTCCAAATACCCAATGAGTTTGGCCCCGAATGTATGGCCGTGCGCCCCTGTGCATCAATGACCAGAACTTGCCGATACTCAATAAATCGCCCTTGGCTGCGCACGTTGGTAATCGCGTCATCCGCAGACATGCCACTGTGCATCAGATCAAGGGCAAGCGGGCCCAATGCAGGGTCCGTGACATTTTGGCTTGAGACCGCGCCCACACCTGCGCGGGTATACGAACACCGCGCCGCGACGGCAGGCGAAGACGATGCGATCGCTGTGCCAAACATGCCCGTCTTGGCGCAGCGGGCGACCAGTGAAAACGTCATGCCGGGATCACGGCCGTGCCATCAATCTCGACCAACCACTCAGGGCGTGCCAAGGCTTGGACAACCAATCCGGTCGAGACCGGATGCACGCCTTTGATGTATTCGCCCATGGTACGATAGACGGCCTCGCGGTGACGCACGTCTGTGATATACACAACGATTTTCACCAAATCCGCCATCTCGCCGCCCGCTTCTTCAATCAACTGTTTGATGTTTTGCATCACCTTATGGGTCTGCTCCACCGGATCATGGCTGTTGATATTTTGCGCGTCATCCAGGTTTTGCGGGCATTGCCCGCGCAGATAGACCGTCTTGCCGCCCTCGGTGACAACCGCCTGACACAGATCATTATCAAGGGCCTGTTCGGGGTAGGTATCTTTGGTGTTGAACTTGCGGATGCGCGTGTGGGTCATTCAAGTATCCTGTTGGCTATCGGCTAACCCGCGTTTTGAATACGCGCGTTGATATATTGTGCAAAGTCATAGTTCGGGCGCTCAAGATGCGACAGGTGCCCCGGCTTTGCCGCTTGGGAGCTCAGCCCGCGAAAGACCTTTTCAGTGCAGCCCTTGTCTTCGACATTGACCTCGTCCAGCAGGGTCTTGAGTTGGGTAAAATTGGCCTGTGCATCGGGATCATCGGCGAAATCATTAGACATACCACCACCAAACCCGATCCTGACTTGACCAACGCCATGCGGATGCAACGTGAGATACCAAAAATATCCGGGCGTCAGTGTGATCAGCAGGCTGGGATAAATCGCCAGCAAGTAAGTTGTGCGCCGCCGTTCGCCCTGCATCCGCGTGTTGTCTCGATGCGCCATCGCAATCCTTAGTGATTCATCTTTCAGGATCGTATGGTAGTTAAACGCTTCTTCGCCGGGCGGGCAGATCATTTCGTCAAGCTTGGAAAGACCGCCAATTGTGCCTGCGTGGCACACCGGCAAATGATAGCTTTCCATGAAATTTTCGGCCAGCACCTTCCAGTTTGTGTCCCAAATATGGGTCTCAAAGAAGGTTTCAGTGTAGGCAGCCATGTCGTAGTCACCGACAAGGTCTTCGACTTTCGCCAATTGTTGGGCGACGGGCTGCAGGTCAGGATTAAGCGTGACAAAAACCCAGCCCAAAAAGACCTCGCACCGAATGTCTGGTAGGCGGTAATCGTTTTTACAAAACCCTTCGTTCCGGGTCATCGCGGGCGCGCCGCGCAGGGTGCCATCCAAATTATAGGTCCACGCGTGGTAGGGGCACACGATGGCGCCGGTGTTTCCACGGCCTTCCAGCAAAGTCTACATTCTGTGGCGACAAACATTCGACATCGCCTTCAGCGCACCAGATTTGTCACGCAAAACGATGATCGGCTGATCCGCAAGATCAAGCGTGACATAATCGCCGGGATTGGCCAGCGCGTCTGCCCGCCCCACACAAAACCATTCATTGGCAAAAATCGACGATATCTCACATGCCAGAAATGCCTTTGAGGTATAGACCGATGGCGGCATCGCGCGTGCTTTTTCAAAGGGAAGCGCGGTGTTTTCGCGAAGTTCCTCGGCTGCGTCTTTCATCTGGCGTTCCTTTACCGTGTTTGGACTGTACAGATTTTCTGCAATACAAAGGCGCGACCGTTGGTCAATTGGTTCCGGTTCCTGCATCGCATCCTTTGCGAAATTGACCGAAGCTATGCATAAATAAAGCAAACTCTTTGTTACACTTGCTTTGGGGAAAGCTAATCAATGGATCATGTCTGGTCGAGCTTGTTTTGTCAGCCGGTTATGAGGACCTATGTGCGCTAATCTGACGCGATAAGGTCCTGCTGGGCCAGCCAGGTTTGAAAATCTCTGATGGTGCCTTCAAAGTCGTCCCCCGCCAAAGGTCCCGACAATGCATGCTTTGATCGCAAAGCCAATTGCATCCTCTCCAGTTTTTCGCGGTCTTCTTTATTGACCTCTTCCCAAAGTTTGATGCGGCTTTGAATTGTTTCGTCATCCAAATCATCGCCGTAAACGGACATGGTCCATTTAACTTTGATGGCTTCGGCTGAGATCGGGAAAATCGACAATGATACAAGAAGGCTGGCCGCCTGACTGGCAACCTGCGTCGGGAACCTTGCAAACAAGGTGGATCGCTGCCGTTCTTCCTGGCTCAGCCCCGGCGCGCCCATCCCGCGAGGCGCCGATTGTTTGGGGTAATTTGCCATATATGACGTAAAGCCGGGGCCTGACGCTGACTTTTTTGCCAGGCCCGTAGGTGTGTAGCCATGCAACGTTTGTGGGTGAACCACGGAAAGGTGATACCCTTCCATGAAATTTTCAACGAGGCATTTCCAATTCGTGTTCCAAACTTCTTCCGCGACATGGACCAACCTGAAAGATGCGGTATCATATGGTTCCAACAGCGCATCCAAACGCATAGTGTCATCCGCGAAGGGCGGCGCAGCAGCATCCAGGCTACAATAGATAAATCCATTCCAAAGCTGAAGATTGTAGCAGTGCAACCTGCACGACGTGGGATCAAATCCTTCATTAACCATGCGCGCCGCACGCAATAATGCGCCGTCACGCCCGTACATCCATGCATGATAAGCACAAATAAATCGCTTTACGTTGCCTCGACCTTCAGCCAGCGGCATTCCCCGATGGCGGCACACATTGGCCAGTACGCGCACAATTCCATCATCGCCGCGTACAACAATTAGCGGCTCGTCCAACAACTGCACCGTAAAGAAATCACCCGGTTCAGGAACTTCGTCCAGCCTGCCCAAGCAATGCCAACCGCGCTGCAGGACGGTTTTTCGTTCCCATTCAAATCTGTCCTGCGACGTGTAGAAAGTTCCGGGAAGTCCCATTGGGCTGTCAGCAGGTAACGCTGCCAGAGCCTGTAAAGTCGGCCTCAAGTCATTCATTGAGCTCTCCTCCCGGGCGGATTGGAATCTCATTCAATCATTCAAATTTCTGCGACTAAGAACCTACAAAAAGCGACAATTCCGGAAGAAAAATATGTCGCTGGCGTTTCAGGGTCTGGCCTTGCATTTTTTGCCAAGCTCAGGCCAGTTTTCTATTGTGCAACTTGGTGCCGAAAACGGCGCACGGGCATGTGAGCTGGTAAAACGCTACAGTTGACTGGTTTTGCGTGAACGGAAGCGACCATTCATCACAGCGAATGGCCAAGCATGTAACACCACCGCATTTGGCGTATCGGCTTGCCCGATCCTGCCCGGATCACCGGTGCCGCTTCCGTTGATCTTGCGCGTATCATTGTTCCCAAACGCCGGGATTGATCATATGGATCGGCTGCCCGTTCGCATAGGCATTGATCTGGTCGAAAATGTCCGAAAATTGCAGATCGAACTCATCTTCGGTCACATATCCGATATGTGGCGTGGCCAGGACGTTCGGATGGGTCAGCAGCGGCGTATGGATGTCGGTCAAAGGTTCCGTGTCAAAAACATCGACAGCGGCCAAGATGCGGCCTTTGGCGATTTCCGCCTCTAAAGCCCCATTTGCGACCAACCCTGACCGGGATGTGTTCACGAATAAAGCACGCGGCTGCATTGCCGCCAAATCATCGGCAGTGATCTGTCCTTTGGTTTCGGGTTTCAGACGGACGTGCAGACTGACGATATCCGAGGTTGCAAAAAACGCCTCTCGCGATGCAGCGACGGTTTCACCAGCACTGATCGCGCGGGCGCGACCTGCCTGAGACGCCCACCATTGGACTTTCATCCCAAGTGCGCGCGCGTATTCCGCGACCGCGCCCGCAATGCGCCCATAGCCAAACAGACCCAAAGTCCGCCCGCGTAATGTGCGCCCAACGCCTGATTGCCACTGCCCTGCCTTCAGCGAAGCCACCTGTTGCGGAATTTGTCGAAAGCTTGCCAGGATCAACGCCAGCGTGTGTTCGGCCGCCGCATAAGACGGCGCACCTGCATGCATATTCGAGCAAAGCAACACACCATTGGCAGTACAGGCATCGACATCAACATGAGGATAGACGCTGCGCTGTGAAATCAGTTTGAGATCCGGCAGGCGTTTCAGCAACCCGGCGCTGATTTTGGTCCGTTCGCGAAAAAGCACCAGAACTTCGGCGTTCTTGACGCGCTCCGCAAGCGCCGCTGGATCCGGTTGGTGATCGGTCCAGACTGTCACGTCATGGCCCGCCAGCTTTTCATAACACGGCAAGGTTTCAAGCGTGTTGAACCAGTCATCCAGAATATGAACTTTCACCGGCTCTCCACACCTGCAAATTGTGTCGGCGTTCGAGGCGTCGGCACAAAAACCACCTGATCCAGCGCATAAAGCGCCGTCTGGACCTTTTCCCGTTCCGCCAAAAGATGGTTGAACTGCGCGTCGCAGCCGGAAATGGGCGTTGGGTAATTTCTTATCTCATCACTCAAAAATTGCCGCGCAATAACCAGTTCGGATCGCGCGATCAGAATGCACTCATCATATTTTTCCTGCATTAGATTTACTCCACTAGTTTGTATACTATTGTATACCAAATTTTCCAGCGGTCAATTCCCTTCCCAGACATCGGCCGGCACAAAGACCTCACCGGCGGCCAGTTTACGGGCGGTGCGAACCAACCCCGCGGACTTCAGGGCAAAGCCAGATGAGGCGTATTCAAAATCCACAACTACGTCGATCACACCAGAGGCGTGTTCCAGCGTTACTTTGGCTGGCGTCTCGTTTGGAATAGCGGCCATTCCGTCTGCTACCGTGCCCGGCGTCAATACACATGAGGCCAGACATTGCGCGCCCGTTACCGCCATTGTCGGGTGGCATTTCCACGGCATGAAATACCGCGTAGCAATTGTGCCACCATGCGCTGCAGGCGCCAAAAGCCCAAACTTCGGCGTGACGGATTTCGACACGTCGCCCATGCCCATCAGCGCGCCGGCCTTTAGGCGTACTGCTTCCATCCGGGCAAAAAAATCTGTGTTTTCATCCAGCTCGGCAGCGGTTTCATAGCCCGACAAGCCAAAACTTTCGGCCTTGGCAATCACCATCGGCATCGCCACGTCCATACATGTCACCTCGACGCCATCTATATGATCTTTCAGGTTACCCGTTGGCAGGAACGATCCCGTCACCCCGCCCACGGTTTCCATGAATTGCAGGGCTACGGGGGCAGCAGTGCCCGGCACGCCGTCGATCTGGGCCGCGCCGTCATAGTGAACCACGCCACCGGGGGTCTGGACACGCGCGACCACCTTGGCCCCGGTATTTACCGCACGGATATTGACCAAGGTTTCACCGTCTTGGGCCGCGACCAGCCCCATCTCAATCGCGGCAGGGCCGACACCCGACAGGATGTTGCCGCAGGTGGGTTTGAAGTCGACCAGACGGTCCTCGACACTGACTTGCGCGAAAAAGTAATCCACATCGGCCCAGTCGTCGTCAGAGCGTGACAGCATCGCAACCTTGGTCGTAACGGCAGCACCGCCGCCAATGCCATCGATGTTTAAGGGGTGACCTGATCCGACCATGCTGATCAAAACCTCGGCCAATAGATCCAGATCTTGCGGCACATCGGCGCGTTTCAGATACGGCCCCCGCGAGGTGCCGCCCCGCATCAGCAAAAAGGGAATTGCAGTTTGGGTCATATCTGGAACCTCAGTTCAAAGGCCACGGCAAGTTAGCATATTCCTGTAACAGTCCGGGTGGAAAATCACGGTTTAATATCCACGCCATGGCGCACATGAAGGCAATACCGGACGCAGTGTAAAGTGCCGCGTAAAAGGTGCTTACCCCGGCACGTAACTTCATAAAGGCAAACAGGAATATCCCAAGGGCCAGGATGAAACCCAAAAGCGACGTCAGGATCAGCAACCCGGCAAACCATGCCAGCGTTGGCCATAGCCCGTGGCTGGCCTCGGCATCCTCGCCGTTACGTTCACGGTCGGCGAAAATCGTATCCGTTTCAGGCTTAATCATCATCCGGATGATCAAAGCAGCACAGCCCAGCAGGCAAACCCCGGCAACAAACATCGGGAACGTCCGGTCGCGGCTATAGCTCGGGATCGTCGCGGCATCATAGAACGCATAGGCAATGTAGCCGGTGATGATCAGCAAAAACACCAGCGGTGCCCGTTTGGAGCCGGACTGCACATCCCCTTCCGCCAGAATGGTCTTGGCCTGCCGCAGCCCCAAAACCACTGAAATCACAGTGATGATCACCAGCACGATAACAATCGGCGAAAAGATGTAGTCCATTCCGTCGCCAAAGCTTTTGCGGAATTGGCTTTGCGCGAGTTGCACCGCCTGATTGGCATAGGTCTCGGCCGGGTTGGAAAGCACAAATCCGATCAGAAACGCAGGGCGTGACCAGTCAAACCGGCGCAGCATGATCCCCAGAAACCCGATCGCCAGCAAGGCCGCCAGATCCATCAGGTTCTGACCTGACTGAAAGGCGGCAAAGCTGATGATCATGAACAAAAACGGCGCCAGCAGGGCAAAGCGGATCGTCGTAAGCTTGGCAATCCCTCCCGAGGCCGCAATGCAGATCACCGTCCCCACGACATTGGCAAGCGCCAGCAACCAGACAATTGAATAGGTGATATCAAGGTTGTTTTTCAGCATCGCTGGCCCAACTTCGATCTGACCCGATCCCAAAAGCGCAATCGCTCCGATAAAAATCGCCATGGAGCCTGAGCCCGGAATGCCAAACAGCAGTGTCGGAACCAGCCCGCCGCCTTCCTTGGCGTTGTTTGAACTTTCCGGCCCGATCACGCCGCGTACTTCGCCTTTGCCGAATTGTGATTTATCTTTGGTGGTTTGCACGGCGTGGCCATAGGCGATCCAATCCACGACAGACCCACCAAGGCCCGGAATGACGCCAACAATCACCCCGATGATCGAACAGCGCACCGACAACCAGATATTGGCAAACCAGTCTTTGACACCGTCGATCCAGCCGCCCCCAAGCTGTGGTTTTTGACTGATGGCGCGGTCCTGGCGCAGCAATGAAATGATCTCGGGGATGGCGAAAATTCCAAGACCGACAATGACCAGTTTCAGACCATCCGTCAGGTAGGGAAAATCATACGACGACATCCGCAGATCGCCAGACGATGCGCCCTCGCCTATTGTACCGATCAACATACCCAGACCGGCGGCAACAATGCCTTTGATGGCAACGCGGCCCGCAAGGATGCCAACCATCGACAACCCAAATATTGTGATCATCAGCAATTCGGGGGTGCGGAATTCCAACACGATCGGACGGGCGATCAAAATAAATACAGTCAGGAAACTGGCGCCAACAAGCCCGCCAAACAGCGAGGACGCAAAGGCCGCCGACAACGCCCGCGCCGCCTGCCCCTTTTTGGCCATCGGAAACCCATCAAGCACAGTTGCCTGACTGGCGGACGATCCCGGAATGCCCATCAAAACCGAGGCAAAAGTATCAGAGGTCGGCACCACGGCGACCATGCCCACCATCAATGCCAGACCCAAAATCGGGTCCATGCCGAACATGAAAGGCAGTAACAGCGACAGCCCGGCAATTCCGCCAAGTCCGGGAAACACACCGATGCACAGGCCCATCACGACGCCCAAGATAAGATAGCCAAGCACGATGGGTTGTAAGATCAGACCCCATGCACTGCCCAGCGCTGGCAACGCCTCCATGATTACATCCATGCGTCCGCTCCCTGTCCTTGCTTGAAAAAACGCCCCGCAACTTTCGCGGGACGTTCAAAAAGCATGGCTTAGTTCAGCGAAACACCGTATTTTTCCTGCAACCAGTTCACAACAAAGGCCTTGGCCTCGGGTGAGACTTTGGTGCCGCTGTCGAGCGCCTTTTTCGCCACCGGGCCTGTCATTTGTGGGTATTTACCCAACCGCTTGCCCGAGATCTCCGCGAAATCCGCGCGTGCTTTGACGGCTTCAAAAGCGGCCGTATAGGTGGCAATCGCAGCCTCGGATGCGCCATTGGGCAAAAACACCATCTTTTGTGCCGGGAAACCCGCAATAAAGAAGGCCTTCCACGCATCCCATGCTTCGCCTGATGTCTCGCAACCGTCCGTCGCGTCACACACTTCCTTGAAGGTCGGAATATCCGGGAAGGTTGGATCACGCACGATGTTGCCATCGTCATCCAATGCGCCCCAGGTCATCATCGGCACGGCTGTACCTGCGTCGACCAGTGGCGTGACGCCCGACAGATAGGACGAAGACGTCTGATAGTCGATATTCGCCTCGCCACGCTCAAACATCAGACGACCATCGCCGCGCCCCTTGATGCCCATGACGCTTTCGACGTTCAGGCCCAGCATTTCCCATGCCAGTGTCGGCACCAGATCAAGACGCGTCGCACCCTGGTTGCCATAGATAAAGTCGGTGTCTTTCAGACCGCTTGCGTCCATTCCGTCCATCTTTCCGGCCAGTTCAGGCGGCAGATAGGCAACGCCTCCGGTGCCGGATGCCAATACGACATTCCAATCGGCATAGTCGAATTTCACCCGTGGATCACCCAACAGGAATGGGAACTGAGTGGAGCCACTGGACCCAAAGATCGTCGTGCCATCTTCAAAGGTTTGTTCCTGAAAAAAGTTGGCGCCTTTGGTTGAACCGGCACCCGGCATGAACTTGACAACAACTGTCGGCTGACCTGGCAGTGCCTCGGACAAAAGCGGTGCATAGAAATTGGCCCATTTGGCAGACCCACCGGTTTCCGAGAACGGGATGATCCATTCAACGGTTTTGCCTGTCATATCTATGGCATGGCCATCAGCATGTGCCTGAAATGAGAATGTTGCTGCAGCGGCGGCCACAAGGCCAAGTGCCGCGCGACGCGTGGTTTTGAAAGTGGACATATGTTCCTCCCTTAAACGCGATCCCTTGCATCGAAGGGACCAAAATAGAATCGCACAAGGGGTGTCCGCCCCCTGTTGATGTCCGCTGTCTGACCTGCGAACCTTGCATGAAACTTGCAAGCCCGAGAATTTTCATCATGCGGATCATTCTGGTCGAAGATAATACCAGCCTCGCCAAAGGCATTTGCTACCGGCTGGAAGATGCGGGTCATGCCGTTGATATGCTAAGTGATGGATCACACGCCGAGCAGTTTCTAAAGAATGACGGCGCTGATCTGGTCATTCTGGATATCAACCTGCCCGGCACCGATGGGCTGACCTTGCTGAAACAAATGCGCACACGTGGTGATGGGCGACCGGTCATTTTGCTGACTGCACGCGCCGACACTTCAGACCGGGTGATCGGGTTGGATGCAGGTGCCGATGACTATCTGATAAAACCCTTTGAGATGGCTGAGCTAGAGGCGCGCGTCAGGGCACTTTTGCGCCGACGGACGGTCCCGCAGCAACAGCTTGAGACGATAGGCAGGCTGCAATACGATGCCGCCGCCCGCCAGCTTTTTGACGGAGAAACGGCAATCGACATACCGCGGCGTGAAATGTCGCTATTTGAATGCCTGTTCGCGGCCAATGGGCGCCTTGTCTCGAAGACCACGCTACTGGATCACGCATATGGTGTCGGGTCCGATGTCGCCGATACGGTGGTCGAGGTCTATGTCTCACGCTTGCGTCGCAGGCTTAGCCCTTATGGCATTCAAATAAACACCCAGCGCGGTTTGGGGTATCAGTTGCTTTTGGATCAACCTGCATGAACGTATATTCGCTTCGGTTCCGGTTGATTTTGATCATCCTGACGCCGCTGTTGCTGATCGCGCTGGTGGCCGGTGCATGGCAGTTTCGCACGACCACACAAAGGGCGGAAAACATTTTTGATCGCGGATTGTTGTCGGCGGCACTGGCAATCTCGCGCGATATTGCGGTGTCAGATGGTGACGCACTTAGCCCCGCCACGCGCCGGTTGGTCAATGACACATCGGGCGGCGAAATATTCTATCACGTCTATGCCCCGGACGGGGTTTTTGTCACCGGATATTCCACACCACCGGTGCTGCCTAAATCCGCGCCGTCAGCGCAGACTGACCCTTACTACTTTAATGCGCGTTATCAGGGCCAGGATGTGCGCGTTCTTCGGTTTCAGGACGTCACAACCGTAAGCGGCGTTGTCGGCACCTTTAACATCACCGTTTGGCAAAACGCCGACGTGCGCAGCGGCTTTGTCCGCGAGGTCGTGTCGCGATCCTTTGCCGTGATCCTATTGCTGGTTGTATCGGTTGCTTTGGTGGTGTGGTTTGGCGTGGCATTGGGCCTGCGTCCGCTGTTGGACCTTGAGCAGGCAATTGCAAAACGCACCCCCTCCGAGTTGGAACCGATCAAACGCCGCGTTCCCGTTGAGGCCCGCGGATTGGTCGACACATTGAACGCGCTTTTGAACAGAGTATCGCGTCGGATCAGTTCCAAGGATGAATTTATTTCGAACGCGGCACATCAGCTTAGAAACCCCGTCGCAGGTGTTCTGGCCCTGGCCGAAGCAGTGCAGAATGCCCCCACTGCCCAAGCGGCAAAAGAGCGCAGCACCGAACTGGTACAAGCCGCCCGCGAGGCCAGCAATCTGACCAACCAATTGCTGTCTTTCGAAAGGGCCAGCGGAACGGACGTGCTGCAATCAGGTCAGGAGTTCGATTTCAGCGCGCTTGTGGGCAAAGTCGCGGGTACTTTCCGGCTGCAACATCCGCAGGGCAAAATTACGGTGTCTATAACGTTGCCCAAGACGCCCGCCCGCATTCAGGGCGATGCCGTTATGTTGCAAGAGGCGGTTTTGAATGTGCTGACAAATTCGGTGGTGCATGGCGGGCCGGAAGTCTCTGAAATCAAACTGAACCTGTCTTGCGACGCGGCCAATGTGGTCCTGTCCATTCAGGACAATGGCGCAGGTATTCCACCCGAAAAACATATCGAAGCCATCAGCCGCTTTGGTCAGGCCAATGGTGGCAAAGGCAGCGGTCTGGGCTTGCCGATTGCAGCGCGTGTGATGGAAAACCATGGTGGCTCCCTTAGGATCATGGAGGCGGCAAAAGGTGCATCGATCGTTCTGACCCTGC
>JBAUHN010000077.1:0-1881 GCA_049680295.1 Sulfitobacter sp. | reverse complement strand
TGCATCTCAGCAAAGGCTTCCGCCATGCCATCTAATCTGAGTGTTTTGAGCTGATCCAGCGTTGGGTGATCAAGCATATCTTGTCCTCTTCAATGGAAGTAATCCGCACCACGGATATTAGGGTGAGTGATCGCGGGGCCGTCCGTGGTGGGTTCGCGGCGTTGACGATCCAGACCATTCTTGAGAATGGAATGCAGTGATGTGTAGGAATGGGCGTTGATCTCAAGCGCACGCGCGCATGCGGCATCCAAGCGGTCATTGCCGAATGCTTTGGCAAGTTTGATGACGCCCAAACAACTTCGATATGCCTGTTCGGGATGGCGTCTTTTGCGCATGACCACATCAACAAACACTTCGACGTTTGGCCCGATGCGCACGGCTTGCCCGCGAATGCGCTCTGGTGTCCAATCCTCACGGAAGCGATGATGTGCAGGCATGTGATCGCGGGTCGTGGAATGCTGGTGGTTGCCCGAGGTGCGGGCGTGTGAGGCAACGCGTTGCCCTTTAAAATACACCTCTACGGTGCGTGCGGTGATCCGCGCCCATAGCTTCTGCTTCAACAACTGATGTGGCACGGAGTAATAATGACGGCCAATATCGACATGGTAATCAAGACCCGCGCGGCACTGCTTCCACTCGGCATAAACGTATGGGGCTACGGGCAGTACCTTCATTGCAGGACGGTCTAAACGTTCAAACAGATCACGACGACTGGCACCGAGATGACGACTGACCTTGCCGTTAAGTTGTTCCAGCAATGGCCGGATCGCGGCGTTCACTTCATCAAGGCCAAAGAAGCGCTGATTGCGCAGCCGCGCCAATATCCAGCGCTCGGCCAGCAAAACAGCGCCTTCAACCTTGGCCTTGTCTTTGGGTTTGTGTGGGCGGGCTGGAATCATGGCCGTGTCATAGTGACTGGCCATGTCGCCATAGGTGCGATTGATCGCAGGATCGTAGAAACAGGCCTTGGTGACGCCCGCCTTGAGATTATCCGGGACGAGTTGCGCAGGCACGCCGCCAAAGAACTCAAAGGCCCGCACATGACTGGATATCCAGTCTGGAAGGCTCTGTGTCCACGTGGCCTCAACATAGGTGTAACTGGACGCCCCCAGCGTCGCCACGAAGATCTGCGCCGTGCGCACCTCGCCCGTTTTGGGGCAGACAACATCCACGGTGTGGCCCGCATAGTCGACAAACAGCCGTTCGCCAGCAGGGTGACGCTGACGCATCACTGGCGACAGCTTACCTTCCCATCGCGTGTAGAGTTCGCAGTATCGGCTGTAGCCATATCCATCGGGATGAACCCCGCGATACTCTTCCCAAAGCAGCGATAGGGTCACGCCCTTGCGTCGCAGCTCTGCATGCACATACGTCCAGTCGGGCTGAGGAACGCTGCCGCGCGCTTCACCAGGGCTATAGGGAAACAGTCGCTGTTCGAGGTCTGCATCAGACAGTGCATCGGGCAAAGGCCATCTCAAACCTTCGACATCGGCGCGCCGAAAATACTCCGATATCGTCGCGCGACCTACCGACAGGCTTTGCGCAACGCGGCGTCCTGAAAATCCTTCTGCACGAAGCCGTAAAGCTTCCCGTATCTTACGCATTGGCAATCTCTTCATTGGGCTCTCTCTCGTTCAAATGAACGCCAGAGTAGCCTTGCTACAGATTGCCTCGCAGCAGCTTAAATACGGCCCAAATGGGGGTGGCCGGATGCCCCGGAATCACCGGCCGGATCAAATCGGTATGGGTGGCCGGATGCTATCGGTACAGGTGGCCGGATCACCCCGGAATACGCACTGACCATCGTCGATGACTACACCCGCGAGAATGTTGCCCTAGTTGCTGATACATCATTATCCGGTCATCGCGTTACGCGTGAGT
>JBAUHN010000076.1:0-4625 GCA_049680295.1 Sulfitobacter sp. | reverse complement strand
AGTGGGAGGCCCTCACGCCAGAGGCCCAAAAGGCGGCACGCTATGTGCTAGAGAACCCAAATGACGTGGGCGTCTCCACCGTGCGCGAGATTGCAGAGGCCGCAAACGTCAAGCCTAACACCTTCGTGCGCATGGCGCGCCAAGTAGGCTTTGAGGGCTACGAGGACTTTCGCGCGCCCTTCCGTGATGCGATCCGGCAGGGCACCATCAGCTTTCCTGACCGCGCACGCTGGTTGCAGGATATCCGCAAATCCGGCGATCTGGGCGGGCTCTACGCCGATATGGCCGAGGCGGCGATCCGCAATGTCGAAGACACCTTCGCAGGCATTGATGCCGAGGAGTTGAAGCTGGCAGCCGAGGCGATCTGGGCCAGCCGTCAGGTGTTTACCCTTGGTGTTGGCGTGAACAATGCCAATGCGCGCAACTTCACCTATTTGGCCTCCACCGGCATGACGCAATTCCATGCTATCCCGCGCCCCGGATCGACGGCGGTGGATGATCTGGCATGGGCCGACAGTCGCGATGTGCTGATCGCCATGTCGATGCGCCCCTACAGAACAGAGGTTATTGCCGCGCTTGAGGTTGCCCGCGAGCAAGGCATGACCATCATCGGCCTCAGCGACAGCCCCGCCAGCCCAATCATCCGCGTCGCAGATCACGGGTTTGTCGTAGCAGTGGATACACCGCAGTTCTTTCCCTCGTCCGTCTCGGCCATCGCGTTGCTTGAGACGTTGCTCAGCTTTGTCATCGCCGTCGCCTCCGAGGAAATCGTCGAGCGTGTCGGTAAATTCCACCAACGCCGCCACAAGCTTGGCATTTATCTGGAGGAGCCGGAATGAACATCCAGACCGACCCCGTGCGCTCACTTGCGGCACGTTACTATACCGATCCGCATGTTTTTGAGGTTGAAAAAGCCGGTGTTCTGGCGCGCACATGGCAGTTTGCGGGCCATGCCAGCCAGTTGGAAAACGCAGGCGATTATTTTGCCTTCGAGATCGCGGATGAAAGTCTGTTTTGCATCAAGGGGCGGGACGGGATCATTCGCACCTTTTACAACGTCTGCCAACACCGCGCACACCAGTTGGTCAGTGGCGAAGGGTCAACCCGCGTTGTTGTCTGCCCCTATCACGCGTGGACCTATGAGCTGACGGGCGGCCTGCGCGCAGCACCCAACACCAAATCTGTTGAAGGGTTCGACAAATCGAAAATCTGCCTAACCGAAGTCAGGACCGAAGAGTTTCTGGGCTTCATTTTCGTCAACCTCGACGCGCAAGCAAAGCCGATGGACGAGTGGTTTCCGAACGCGCGCGCGGAGCTTGAAAGTTTCGTGCCGCAGTGGGCAGATCTGAAGCCTTTGGAGTGGGTGGACATTCCCGAAAACTGCAATTGGAAAGTCTCGGTCGAAAACTACTCGGAATGCTATCATTGCAGCCTCAACCACCCAACGTTTTCAACGGGCGTGATCAAACCCGAAACCTACGACATCCAGCCCCAGGGATATTGCCTGCGCCATACGACGGAATCCGGCTCGCTGGAGCAGATGAGCTATGACATCAACAGCGGGTATGAGAATAATGACAAGTATTCGAGCTGGTTCCTCTGGCCAATGTTCTCATTTCAAGTCTACCCTGGCAACCTGCTCAACACCTATCACTGGCGCGCGATTGACGCGGACCATGTGGTGGTCTGGCGCGGCTGGTATTCGATTGGCGGCTATGACGATGAAACCGTCCGCCGCATGGCGCAACAGGACCGCGCCACCACTGTTGAGGAAGATATCCACCTTGTAGAAAGCGTCCAGCGCGGGCTCAAATCGCGCGGCTACGTGCCCGGGCCGCTGGTTGTTGATCCCAACTGCGGCGTGAATTCAGAACATTCGGTGATGCACCTGCAACGCTGGATGCGGGAGGCGATTGATGGCTGAGACAAAGGACTATTGGCAGAACTACATCGACGGCGCATGGGTTGATGGCGGTGCGGGCCGTATTGATGTGCTTGATCCGGCGACGGGCGACGTTTTGGCCGCCCATGCCCTCGCGGATGCAAGCGATGTGGATCGCGCAGTGCAAGCTGCAAAGCGCGTCCACGTCTCAGGCATTTTGCGCGATATGCGCCCGATCGAGAGGGGCCGTCTGGTTCAAGCGATGGGCCGCTACCTGCTGGAGCACAAGGACGACATCGCCCGTATGTTGACGCTTGAACAGGGCAAACCCCTTTGGGAGGCCGTGGTCGAAGTGGAAGGAGCCGCGCTCTATTTCGAATATTACGGCAATCAGGCCAGCACCGTTGAAGGCCGCTCCATCCCACTTGGCGCAGGCTATTTTGACTGGACAGAGCACGAACCGCTTGGCGTCTCGGCCCAGATTATCCCGTGGAACTACCCGCTTGAGATGACCGCACGCTCGCTGTCGGCGGCGCTGGCGACGGGCAATGCCTGCGTGGTCAAGACGCCCGAACTGACGCCCCTGACCAACGCATGGTTCGCCCATGCTGCCGAGGCCGTGGGTCTGCCCAAGGGGGCGGTCAATATCCTTTGCGGTTTGGGGCAGGACGCAGGAGCGGCCCTGTCGGCGCACCGCGATGTGAACCAGATCGTCTTTACCGGCTCCGTTCCCACCGGGATTGCGATTGCAAAGGCCGCAGCCGGAAACGTGGTGCCCTGCGTGCTGGAACTGGGCGGAAAATCGGCGGCCATCGTGCATGCGGACGCAGACCTTGACGCGTTCGAGAATGACATCCGCTGGGGTATCTATTTCAATGCTGGTCAAGTCTGCTCTGCCATGTCCCGCGTGATCGTGCATGAAAGCCGCCACAGCGAGATGCTGGAGCGCGCCGAAGCGGTCGCGCGCAGCCTTTCCGTCGGTCCGGGCATCGAACGGAAGGATTTCGGCGCGAACATGGGCGCGATGGTCTCCGAGGCGCAACGCGACCGCGCCGTCGGGATGGTCGCGGCAGCGCAAGACCAGAGCGCACAACTTGTAGCCGGCGGTCATGCCCTCAACCGCGCGGGCGCCTTTATGGAACCAACTGTGCTGTCGGTGACGCCAGACATCGACATCGCCCGCGAAGAGGTGTTTGGCCCTGTTCTGTCCGTCATGCCGTTTCGCAGTGACGCAGAGGCCATCGAGATCGCTAATGGCACAGACTATGGCCTTGTCGCGGGCATCTTCACCGCCGATCTGGACCGCGCAACAAGCGCCGCACGGGCCCTGCGCGCGGGTCAGGTGTTCGTCAACGAATGGTACGCAGGCGGCGTGGAAACGCCTTTTGGTGGCTACGGCAAATCCGGTTATGGCCGCGAAAAAGGGCGCGAGGCGCTTTGGAATTACGTGCAAACCAAGAATGTCGCCGTCAGGCTGAAAGGATAACCCCATGAGCACATTTGACGAAGACCTGTTCCTGAAAGGCCTTGAGCAGCGCAAGGCGACGCTCGGCGCGAATTATGTCGAGAAAAACCTTGCGGCAGCAGACGATTTCACCCGCCCGTTCCAAGAAGCGATGACAGCATGGTGCTGGGGCTTTGGTTGGGGCGATGATGTGATCGACGCAAAAACACGCTCGATGATGAACCTGTCGATGATCGGCGCCTTGGGTAAAATGGCCGAATGGGAAACCCACTGCCGCGGCGCGATCAGCAACGGTGTCACCCAGGAAGAGATCCGCGCAATCATTCACGTCATCGGCATCTATTGCGGCGTCCCTCAGGCGCTGGAGTGCTTTCGCGTTGCCCGCAAAGTGTTGCATGAGCAGCAAACTAACTGAGACGCCTTAGCTAAGGCCATTGCAGCCGTTATCCGAGAGCAAAATGACAGGCGTCATTGTATCGGAAGGAAAGCATCCTTTGCCGTGTTACTCCAAAGTCGAAACTGGCTTTAGCGACGTGTCAGATTAGATACTACCAGTTCTTCGTCAGCACGGATGAATGGCTGGTTCGGTGAAATCCGCTGCAACACTGCAAATACCACGCCGCCGATGCAAGGAAATGCTGCGCAAGCAATAACCGCGTAAGCAAAAGTCGGGATTGTCCGCTGAACCGTCATTGGTGTTGAACGCGCGCTCGGGCTCAAGCCAACAGAACTCGTGGATAGTTTGTGCGCTGGACGATGCTCTTAAGTGATCGCTTCTGTTCACCTGCGCGCATATTATGTTTGACCCTGCAGAATTGATCCTGCGCGGATGGGTCTCATGTTGGGGGGGTGAACCAACCAACCGGAGAATGACCCGTGAAATCGATACTAACAGCCGCCGCCCTTAGTCTGGCCGCCAGCGCCGCCATGGCCGATGTGCAGACCTACCAGCTTGACCCCAGCCACAGCCAGATCGTGTTTAACTACAGCCATCTCGGCTTTTCCAACACTTACGGCATGTATTCAGGGTTCGAAGGCACGTTGATGCTGGATGCAAATGATCCCAGCACGGCCTCGGTTAGTGTTACCATGCCTGCGGACACGATGATCACCGGCTGGGACGCACGTAGCGGACATTTCCTGCAGTCGGGGGATTTCTTTAAGCTGGATGAATTTCCCGACGTGACCTTTATCTCGACCTCCGTTGAGGTGACAGGCGAAGAGACGGCCCTGATCACGGGTGATTTGTCGCTGAACGGTGTGACCAAATCGGTTGTT
>JBAUHN010000075.1:0-2949 GCA_049680295.1 Sulfitobacter sp. | reverse complement strand
GTGGCTTTGCCCCTGCCTCCAAGGCGAAATCGACGACGCTGACCATGACGTTCAAAAAGCCCAACGAAGTTGTGGGCAACCATATCGCGAAATATCAGGCGATGAAGCTGTCGAAAATGCTGATGGCCTATGATTTTGAGCGCAAGCTGAACCCCTTTGCCGAACTTGGTGGGTTTATCTTTACCTTCATGGGTGATGGCGCGCCGGGGACCGGGAAAACCACGCTGATCCAGATGATGGCTGGGTTGGTGCAGGGCTATTGCCAGACGGCGGGCTATCCGTTTCGCTATCAAAACCTGAGCACGGATAATATCGACAGCTATCAGGGTAAGTCCGGTCAGAACGCCAAGGCCTTTATCAACACGATCATTGATCCCACGGTGATCGGCTTTGGGACCATTGATGACATTGATCAGCTTGCGGGCAAACGTGGTGACCGGCAGTCATCCTCTGGCCAGCTTGAGATTACGGCGGTGCTGATGGAAAGCTTTGCGGGCGCCAATACGGTTGTGCGGGGCAATTGTACGTTTGGCATGTTTTCCAACTATCCCGAAAACGTTGATGACGCGTTGCGGCAACGGGCGGGCGCGCGGTTTCTGGTCGATGGGCCGCAGACGCGCGATGACTACATCGACATTCTGAACCTGCTGATGGGCAAAAATCACGACATACCTTTGGGCGATCACGAAGCCTTTGCCGCGCAGCAAATCCAAAAAGCGGTGGCCGCGTCGTTTGAGGGCCACGGGCGCCCACATGAGGCGGCGCTGGAGGTTGTGTTTGACCGGGTGTCAGGCGAGATCGGAGAGCTGGATACGATTGCAAAACTTGGCACATATCTGAAAGCCATTCAGCAGGCGGATCCGCGGTTCACCGGGCGCGCGATCAAGAACATCACCGATGCGGTCAAAGTCAGGGCAATGGACTTTGAATTGCCGGATGAATGGATGGACGCGCCCGATCTGTTTTTGTTCAAGGATTACGAGACCAAGAAAGGCATGATCGCCGAGCTGCGCCAGCCGATCACGGTCGAGATGGTCGTACAGGAAATCAACCGCTATGCCGACAGCGAATTCCGCTATGCAGACAAATCCGATGAAATCGCGATTGAAAATATGGTGCGCGATTTCGGGCGGTCAGAAGAGGCCAAGAAGCGGTTTTTGGAAGGGCGGGACTGAAATGTTTCGAGCCATTGATCGCGATTTTCTTTGCTTAGCGGTTTTACCGGGGAAAGGTGCAAAGTTGGGCGCGTGCCAAACTGCCTTCTCAGCATGTCATGCGCCCATCCCCATGGGGGGAAGGGAAGGGCGCGCATCTGCTTTTCAGATGCAGGATGTCCAGTGGGTGCAGTATGAAGGTTCTCTGGTGTGAAACGTCTCATCCAAAAAGGCCTGATGTTCGGCAATCTGTTCCATGTGGACAGCTCGGCCCTCGTTGAGCGTTACAATCGCGCGTTAGAACATTTGACCGGTAAAACCACCAAACTGATGGATTTTCACGTTGATATTTCGGGGTTCTCGCCGGAGATTGGCGATGAGTTGGGCGACCCGCTTTATCTAAACCACCAAGGCGTGAACCGGCAGTTTATTCTGCTCAGCATGGATCAGCGGACCTGCCCGTTGCTGGACACAAAATTCTCAACCTCGCACGCGATTTTGCAGCATTTCATTGAGGAAAACGAGGCGCAATTGTTTGCCCTGACGGCGCGGGATGCGGTGGCGGGCGAATTGGTAAACTCGGTCTATGATGTGTCCACACCGGCGCGATTGTTCGATATCCGCACCATCAAGGTTGAGGCCGATACCACCGCAGGCACCGTGCGCGACGCGGAAAAGCTGGGCCAGATGGTCAACCGGTTCAAGTCCGAACCCGATGGCTGGTTTGACGACGTGTTGATCGCGGAAATGATCACCCTTGCCGGTAAAACCGGCGACGTGGTGCGTAACCCGGTGCGTCTGAAACAGATGTCGTTTGATCAGCGCAATTTCTGGACCGCGCATTTCGGCGGCATGTATCTGTTTCAGAACGTCAAACACCCGGCTGTGATTGCCCCGCGTGGTAAGGACAAGCTGGGCAAACTGCCGATCCGCTATGTCTTTGACGCGGGCGAGCCGAACCATATTGCGCAGTTTTTTAAACTGAATAGTCTGGTGGAACCGATTGTCAAAGCGCAGGGCATCAATGCCGCCGCGATCCTGCGCCAGAAGATGGATTTCATCCTGGTCGATGCGGTGGCGGGCCAGGGGGGTGATCTGACCGGGGTCAGCCGTGCCGATATGCGACGACTGGCGCGGTCCAATGCGCATTTGTTGCCTGAAGAGTTTCATGCGCTGTCGTCGCTGGTGAACTGGGCCGAGACAGGCGGCGCATGGCCGCGCATCACATCCGATCATCCAGCCTATTTTTATACGTTGCGCGCATCCGACCATGCGGACGCTGAACTGGTCAATATGCTGCTGGCCGAACTATGCCCAAAAGACGTGCGGCAACTGTTCATTTGCCATAAGGAACTGTTCTATCGCATTTACGCGGGCTGGTCGGACAGTAAAAAAGCATATGTTGCTGATTTTCTGGAGCGAGAGTATCAGGTGGACAAAGCCGGTGCGCGGGCAGCGCTTTATGGGCATGATGCGCCGATGACACCCAAAGTCCCGTCGCGTGACGATTTGATAGAACGTGTGGGCCCTTGGGGCGCAGTGGGGCGGAGGTAGGTTATGTTTGCATTGGGTCGTTTGGTCGTGCTGGGGTTTGTGATCCTGACGGTGATCTACATTTGTCTGTCGCTTTATTCGCGGGCCGTCCGGCGCGGCAAACTGCGGGCCGAGTGGGACGAAAACAATGGCCCCGGTGATCGCGACGCTTTTGTTGATAAGGGGCTTGAGGATTACGATGGGTCCCTGCGCCGCAAATTGATTTTGGGGGTCTATGTCGTCCCGGTCATTTTGGTCAGCG
>JBAUHN010000074.1:0-5399 GCA_049680295.1 Sulfitobacter sp. | reverse complement strand
TTGCCGTCAAACAGCACGCGGGTGGCATGGGCTTTGGTTTGGATGTGCAGGTTGTGCCTTTTTGCGACAGGGGCCAGATAGCTGCGCGAAGCTGAGGCGCGCAAACCCTCTTTGGTTGTGATCTGATACAGGCAGGCTCCGTCCATATGCGGACCATTGTAGTCGGGATTGGGCGCAATGCCGGCCTGGCTTGCTGCTTTGATGTAGGTATGTGTCAGGGGGTGTGCATCATCTGTGGTGTCGTGAACGGGCAGCGGGCCACCAACGCCGCGCGCCTTATCTGCCGGTCCGTCCCAATCTTCCATCCGGCGAAAGATTGGTCCCACTTCATCCCAGCCCCAGCCTGGTGCCACGGCGTTCCATTCCGCGTAGTCGCGTGGATGTCCGCGCACATAGACCATTGCATTGATCGAACTGGACCCGCCCAGTATCTTACCGCGCGGCCAATAGGTTTGCCGGTTATCAAGGTTCGGATCAGGTTCCGTTGTGTATTTCCAGTTGACGGAGCGGTCATAGAAAACCTTGCCATAGCCGATGGGGATTTTGACCCATGGGTGCCAGTCTGTACCGCCGGCTTCGATCAACAGAACGGAGTTTTTGGGATTTTCTGACAATCGGTTGGCCAGAACTGACCCAGCAGAACCGGCGCCGACAATGACATAGTCGTATTCTTGCACGTTTAACACCACGCCGCTGTGTCATTGCATCCCCTGGGGTCAGGCGCTGTGTTTTGCAGCACAGCGCCCGGCCAATGGTTTTGCGCGATCAGGCCAGATCAAAGCGATCAAGGTTCATCACCTTGGTCCATGCGGCGACAAAGTTCTGCGCAAACATCTCGCCTGCGTCAGCGCTCGCGTAGACTTCGGCAAGGGCGCGCAATTGCGAGTTTGAGCCGAAAACCAGATCAACCCGGCTGCCGGTCCATTTCACCTTGCCGGTGTCGCGGTCACAGCCTTCAAACACGTCCTTCGCGTCTGACGTGGCTTTCCATGTTGTTCCCATATCGAGAAGGTTCACGAAAAAGTCGTTGCTCAGCGTGTCGGATTTTGTCGTAAACACACCGTGGTTTGAGCCACCTGCATTGGCCCCCAGCACCCGCAAACCGCCGACAAGCACTGTCATCTCAGGCGCGCTGAGGGTCAGCAATTGCGCCTTGTCGATCAGCAATTCTTCGGCCGGGGCTGAGTAGGTTTTCTTAAGGTAGTTGCGGAAACCGTCTGCGACAGGTTCCAAAACTTCCATCGCTTCGACATCGGTCTGGTCTTGGGTTGCATCACCGCGACCGGGGGCAAAGGGCACCTTTAGGTTATGGCCTGCGTTTTTGGCAGCCTGTTCAACGGCGGCACAGCCCCCCAGAACAATCAAATCCGCCAGCGACACTTGTTTTCCGCCCGATTGCGCGCCGTTAAATGCGGCTTGCACGGTTTCCAGCGCCGAGATTACTTTTGACAATTGCGCAGGCTGGTTTGCCGCCCAGTCTTTTTGTGGTGCCAGACGAATGCGCGCGCCATTGGCCCCGCCGCGTTTGTCCGAACCTCTGAACGTCGAGGCCGAGGCCCAGGCCGTTGAGACCAGTTCCGAGATCGAAAGCCCGGCACCCAGAATGTCCTTTTTCAAACCCGCAATATCCGCCGCGTCAATCAGATCATGTGTGACGTCGGGAATAGGGTCTTGCCAGATCAGCACTTCTGCGGGGACTTCAGCCCCCAGATACAGATCACGTGGCCCCATATCGCGGTGGGTCAATTTGAACCAGGCCCGCGCGAATGCGTCGGCGAACTGATCGGGGTTTTCGTGGAAACGGCGCGAGATCGGCTCATAGATCGGATCCATCCGCATCGCCATATCTGCCGTCGTCATCATGGGTGCGTGGCTTTTTGCCGGATCATGGGCGTCAGGCACAGTGCCTTCGGCACCGATCGCTGTCCATTGCTGCGCGCCTGCGGGGCTTTTGGTCAGTTCCCATTCATGGCCAAACAGCGTGTCAAAAAAGCTGTTGTCCCATTGGATCGGTGTCGGGGTCCATGCCCCTTCGATGCCGCTGCCGATGGCATCAACACCTTTGCCGCTGCCATAGGCGCTGTTCCAGCCAAGCCCCTGTTCTTCCAGTCCCGCCGCCTCCGGGTCGGGACCGACAAGGCCTGCATCCCCCGCACCGTGGGCCTTGCCAAAGGTGTGACCACCTGCAACCAAAGCGACGGTTTCTTCGTCGTTCATCGCCATGCGGGCAAATGTGTCACGGATATCGAACCCGGATGCGACCGGATCAGGATTGCCGTTCGGACCTTCGGGGTTCACGTAGATCAGGCCCATCTGAACGGCGGCCAGCGGGTTTTCCAGCTCGCGGTCACCGGAATAGCGTTTGTCGTCAAGCCAGGTATCCTCGGCACCCCAATAGATGTCTTCCTCAGGTTCCCACACATCGACGCGCCCGCCGGCAAAGCCAAAGGTCTTGCCGCCCATCGATTCGATGGCGCAATTGCCCGCCAGAATCATCAGATCAGCCCATGAAATGCTGGACCCGTATTTCTGCTTGATCGGCCAAAGCAAACGCCGCGCCTTATCAAGGTTCACGTTGTCTGGCCAGCTGTTGAGCGGCGCAAAACGCTGGGTTCCGGATGTCGCCCCGCCCCGTCCGTCAGCGGTGCGGTAGGTGCCCGCGCTGTGCCACGCCATGCGGATAAAGAACGGACCGTAATGGCCATAATCGGCAGGCCACCAGTCCTGACTGTCGGTCATCAGCGCGAAGAGATCTTTTTTTAAGGCTGCCAGATCAAGCTTTTTGAACGCGGTGGCATAGTCAAACGCGGCGCCCATCGGATCAGAGGCTGGCGCATTTTGATGCAGGATGCGCAGGTTCAGCTGGTTTGGCCACCAGTCACGGTTTGATCTGACCCCAAGGTTGGTGGCCCCGTGCATCACCGGGCACTTTGCTACATCATTTCCGTCCATGTTGTTCTCCGATCAAGGCTGTGTGTTTGAATTGGTCATCAGGCAAGGAGTGTGGATGTCTTATCGCGCGATTTGCTGGTTTCGCCGTGGCAATGTCAACGCCCTATCACTGCGCATATCGAAATCGCTCCCCCCTGTCTTGCGACCTAAGGTTAGCAAATTCCACCCATTGGTTTAAGTTGCATTTTCCTATGATTGCGATAGTTTTTAGTTATGACAAATCTCACCTTCCGTCAGCTGCGTTATTTTGAAGCCTTGGCCCATCACCGGCATTTTGGCCATGCTGCCGACGCATGTGCCATTTCTCAGCCAGCTTTGTCGGTGCAAATCAAAGAACTGGAGGCATCACTGGGCACTGTGCTGTTTGAGCGCGGCGCGCGCGAGGTTAGATTGACCAGTTTCGGTGAGGAATGCGCGCCAAGGATCGCTGATATCTTGCGCTCGGTCGAAGAATTGGGCGATATGGCACGCGCAGCACAGGACGGTTTGGTCGGGCAGTTGCGGATTGGCGTGATCCCGACCATTGCGCCCTATCTGTTGCCAACATTGATCGGAAATCTGACAGGTATGTACGCAGGCCTTGATATTCAGATCCGAGAGACTCTGACGCCGACGCTGATCGAAGAGCTGTCAAAGGGCATGCTGGATGCCGCGATTGTCGCCCTGCCGATCCATGAGTCATGGTTGACGGAAGTCGCGATGTTTGATGAAAACCTTGTTCTGGTGCGCCCCGACAAAGACCGCAACGCACCGGTTCCCAGCCTTGAAATGCTGCGCGACATGCAGCTGCTTTTACTTGAAGAGGGACATTGCTTTCGCGATTCCGCGCTGTCGTTTTGCAACATTCCGCCGAACGTGCCGCAAAAGGGGTTGAATGGCAGCTCGCTTGCGACACTGGTGCAGATGGTGGGGGCGGGTATCGGCGTGACACTGATCCCGGAAATGGCCATCGCCGTTGAAACCCGCGCCGCTGCCGTAACAATAACGCCGTTTGATCCACCGCAGCCCACACGCACGGTGGGCATGGTCTGGCGAAAAACCAGCCCCTTGGCGCCGCAGCTGTTGCAGATCGCCAAGGTGGTTTGTCGACCCTCATAGTGTTTCGCGAAACACCTTTGATCCAACGCGCATCAAATCGCGCTGCAGAAGTGTCGGAAATTGACATAGATCAAGGCCACCGCAGCCACATCTTGCCAAAACACCCTCACGAACAGGTCGCGCGAAAAGCTATTCGCGCTGAGAATGAGGGAATTGGGGATGCTGAATTACCTAAAGCTAATTGTGCTTGGGCTTGTATTTTTATTTGCTGCGATGGGCGCAAATTGGGCGCGCGATCTGGCATATCAGGTGCACGCCATACTGATCATGGCCGTTTCTGGCGGTATGTTCGTCTGGGTATTGCGTAACACAGATGAACCGGCGCAACAGGTCGACACCAATGGCTATATGGACGGTGTCGTCCGTGCCGGCGTGATCGCCACCGGGTTTTGGGGCTGCGTCGGGTTTCTGGTCGGCGTCATCATCGCCTTCCAACTGGCATTCCCGGTGCTGAACTTTGAATGGGCGCAACCTTTTGCCAACTTTGGTCGGCTTCGCCCGTTGCACACATCGGCAGTGATTTTCGCCTTTGGTGGAAACGCGCTGATTATGTCGTCCTTCTATATCGTGCAGCGAACCTGTGGTGCGCGTCTTTGGGGCGGCAACCTGGCGTGGTTCGTGTTCTGGGGCTATCAGCTATTTATCGTACTGGCGGCCACGGGATATTTGCTGGGGGCAACTCAATCCAAGGAATACGCAGAACCTGAATGGCTGACCGATATTTGGCTGACCATCGTCTGGGTGTCGTTTCTGCTTGTTTATATGGGCACAATCTTTACCCGCCGCGAGAAACATATCTACGTGGCCAACTGGTTTTTGCTAAGCTTTATCGTCACAGTCGCCATGCTGCATCTGGTCAATAATATCTCGATCCCGGTGTCGATCTGGGGGTCGAAATCCGTGCAGCTGTTCAGCGGCGTTCAGGATGCGATGACCCAATGGTGGTATGGCCACAACGCCGTTGGCTTTTTCCTGACATCCGGATTTCTGGGCATGATGTACTATTTCGTGCCCAAACAGGCGGGCCGTCCGGTCTATTCCTATAAGCTGAGCATCGTGCATTTTTGGGCGCTGACGTTCCTATACATCTGGGCTGGTCCGCACCACTTGCATTACACCGCTTTGCCGGATTGGGCGTCGACCCTTGGCATGGTGTTCTCAATCATCCTGTGGATGCCGTCATGGGGCGGTATGATCAATGGGCTGATGACCTTGCAAGGGGCCTGGGACAAGCTGCGCACCGATCCGATCATACGGATGATGGTGGTCAGTCTCGCGTTTTATGGCATGTCGACCTTTGAGGGGCCGATGATGTCGATCCGCGCGGTCAATTCACTTAGCCATTATAC
>JBAUHN010000073.1:0-6768 GCA_049680295.1 Sulfitobacter sp. | reverse complement strand
GCCTTGAAGCACCTGGATGACCAAATGAAAGGAAAATCGGGTAGTCCTGAAGCATATCAACAGCTTGCAAACGACTTAAAATTTCTCGGATTACTAAGTTTGGACATACTAAACTCAACTGGTGCTTTTTGGGTAGATCCTAGTTCAACATTGTCCACAACCGATCAAATAAGGATCAAGAGTTGGATTGACCGAAGGGTAATGGCGAAAGAACTCAAAAATTATAATGAGGCAGATCGCATTCGAAAGCTACTTTTGGATATTGGTGTCGGTTTAAAAGACGGTCCGAATGGTACTGATTACACGCTTGAAGTCGATTTCGACCCGACCAAACTGGACGCCCTGAAATGACGGCCCGATCCCAAACCCAGAACAGCCCGCGACCCTGGGTGGGGGTGAAGCCCCCTCCCGTGGGGAGGGTCGGGGGCTGTTCGTGCAAAATGCACGAACCAAGAAAAGTGGTCCGACAACACCTGCAAGATCAGGCGCGGTCGGGATTGCAGGCCCGGACCGACAATACCAAAAACAGGTGCGCGCTATGACCCGCGAACGGCTTTACCTTTACGACACCACGCTGCGCGACGGGCAGCAAACCCAAGGTGTGCAATTCTCGACGGATGAAAAACGCCAGATCGCCACCGCGCTGGACGAATTGGGCGTGGATTATATCGAAGGCGGCTGGCCCGGTGCCAACCCCACCGACAGCGCGTTTTTTGACGACAGGCCCAAAACCCGCGCGACAATGACCGCTTTTGGCATGACCAAACGCAGCGGCATGTCGGCGGAAAATGACGACGTATTGGCCGCCGTTCTGAATGCCCAGACGCCCGCCGTCTGCCTGGTCGGCAAAACCCATGATTTCCACGTGCATGCCGCCCTTGGCATTCCGCTGGATGAAAACATCGACAATATCACCCGCTCGGTTGCCCATCTGACCGCACAGGGCCGCGAAGCGCTGTTTGACGCCGAACATTTCTTTGATGGCTACAAAGACAACCCCGACTACGCGCTGCGTGCCGTCAAAGCCGCTTATGACGCAGGCGCGCGCTGGGTTGTGCTGTGTGATACCAATGGCGGTTCGCTCCCCGCCGAGGTGGCGCAGATCACAGCCGCGGTCATTGCGTCAGGCATACCCGGCGATCATCTGGGCATTCACACCCATAACGACACCGAAAACGCCGTGGCCTGCACGCTGGCAGGGGTGGACGCAGGCGCGCGGCAAATCCAGGGCACTCTGAATGGTCTGGGCGAACGCTGCGGCAATGCCAATCTGACCGCGCTGATCCCGATCCTGCTGCTGAAAAAACCCTACGCCAGCCGGTTTGAGACAGGCATCACCCAGGCTGCACTGACAGGATTAACCCGGATCAGCCGCCATCTGGATGAAATCCTGAACCGGGTGCCACATAAACAGGCGGCGTTTGTTGGCTCTTCGGCCTTTGCCCACAAGGCAGGCCTGCACGCCAGTGCGATGCTGAAAGACCCCACAACTTATGAACATGTCGACCCGGCAACGGTGGGCAATGCGCGGATCATTCCGATGTCCAATCAGGCCGGGCAATCCAATCTGCGCGAACGTCTGATGCGCGCCGGGATTACGGTGGCGCCAAAAGACCCCGCACTTGGTCTGATCCTTGACCGGATCAAAGAGCGCGAGGCGATGGGCTATTCTTACGACACGGCTCAGGCCAGTTTCGAGCTTTTGGCCCGCGATGCTTTGGGGCAGATGCCGGAGCTGTTTGAGGTCAAACGCTACCGGGTGACGGTGGAGCGGCGCAAAAACAAATACAACAAGATGATCAGCCTTTCCGAGGCCGTGGTCGTGGTGAAAGTGAACGGGGAAAAGAAGCTCTCGGTCAGCGAAAGCATGGATGAAAACGGCAGCGATCGCGGCCCTGTCAACGCATTGTCCAAAGCGCTGGCCAAGGATTTGGGCCCCTATAGCGCGCATATCGAAGACATGCATCTGGTCGATTTCAAAGTGCGCATTACCCAAGGCGGCACCGAGGCTGTGACCCGTGTGATCATCGACAGCGAGGACGGGCAGGGGCGGCGCTGGTCTACGGTTGGTGTGTCGGCCAACATTGTTGATGCCTCATTCGAGGCGCTGCTGGATGCGATCCGCTGGAAGCTGGTTCGGGACACCTGCGTTGACGTTTGACGCCGATCTGACGGCCTGCGCCGAGATTGTACAATCGGGCGACCCGGACCGATTTGCGGCCGTGATGGCATCACCGGTTGCCGCACGGCGGATGTTGTTTCCGCTGTACGCCTTCAATGTAGAAGTGTCGCGCGCGCCTTGGGTGACCCAGGAACCGATGATCGCCGAGATGCGTTTGCAATGGTGGCGCGATGCGGTTGAAGAGATCGGATTGCGAAAACCTGTGCGGCGCCATCCGGTGGTCACGCCACTCGCTCTGGTTGCAAATCCGCAAGATGTGGCGGTACTGGATCGTCTGATTGCCGCCAGAAGGTGGGATATTTACAAGGACGCATTTGAAGACGCGGCGCATTTCGCGCGCTATTTGTCCCAGACAGCCGGTGGATTGATGTGGGCCGCAGCCCAAGCCTTGGGTGCGCAGGATACGCAAAAGGATATCGTGATGCGGTTTGGAGCAGCCACAGGTCTCGCGCGGTATTTGCAAGCAGTGCCGGAATTGGAGGCGCGCGGTCGTATCCCTTTGCTGGATGGTCGGGCCGAAGCGTTGCGCGACCTGGCGCAATCCGCCCTTGATACCCTGCCAACGCGCAGCAGCCTGATCCGCAGCCTGCCAAAACCGGCAAGACCTGCGGTAACAGAAGGCTGGATGACACAAGCGATTTTGAAACAGGTCGTTCGTGATCCGGGCCGGGTCGGGCAGGGCGCGCTGGGACACAGTCCGTTTCGCCAGCGATTGTCCCTGATCCGCTGGGCCTGAAGGCTTAGGGTCCGCTAGGCTGCGGCCGATCTTTTGGAAAACCACACAAGCCAGATCAGCGATCCACCCGCCAAAAACAAAAACGGCACCATGGCCATGTTCACGGCCGCCCACCCTTCGACGGGTGATCCGCCAGAACAGTTCATCAATCCACCCGACGCCAGCGAGGCGAGGGTCACGCCGCCGAACACCAGCAGGTCGTTCAACCCTTGCATGCGCCCGCGCTCATGCGGGCCGTGCGCGCCCGCCAGCATTGTGGTCGCGCCAATGAACCCAAAGTTCCAGCCAATCCCCAATAGGATCAGCGCGGCAAAAAAATTCGGCAACGCCACACCGTTCAGGGCGACGACACCGGCGACGCCAAGGATTGCGATGCCCAGCCCCATGATGCGTTCCACGCCAAAGCGGGCAATCAGGTGGCCGGTAAAAAACGACGGTGCAAACATCGCCAGCACGTGGCCCGTCACAACATTAGATGCATCAGCCACCGCAAATCCACAGCCCACCACGGCCAGTGGCGTGGACGTCATCACCAGATTCATCAGCGCATAGGACACCATGGCGCAAATGACCGCGACGGCGATGCGTGGGGTTTTCAGCAGTTCCAACCGGCTGCGACCTTTTGGAGAATCCACGGTCGGTGCGGGCGGTGTGGGGATGTCGAGAAACAGGAACAACACCATGCCCAATACGTTCAGACCCATCGCCGCCAGATAGACCGGGAAAAACCGCATGACGGTGGCGTCGCCATTGACCCCGGTCAGGTAGCCGACCAGCTGAGGGCCGATGATGGCCGATAACAACCCACCTGCCATCACATAGGAAATCGCTTTCGGTCGAAAAGCGTCCGAGGCCGTATCAGCCGCCGCAAAACGGAAGAATCCCTGCGACGACATGTAAATACCAGTGGTGTAGCTGCCAATCAGAAAGACCCAGAAATTGCCAATTGTCAGGGCATATGCGCTGATGGCCGAGCCGATCAACCCGCCAATCGCCCCCACAACAAACCCCGATCGGCGCCCGAATTTCTGCATTACCGCCGACAACCATGGCGCTGTGGTCATTGAGCCAAAGACGATCAGTGAAATCGGCAGCGTGGCAAGGCATACATTGGGCGACAGTTGCTGCCCTGCCAATCCGCCGATCACAAAGATCATCGTGATCTGGCTGCCAAGAAACGCTTGTGCGGCGACCAGAACGGCAACGTTTCTTTTGGCGCGGCTGTCATCAATCATATCCATATTGCGTCACGTAAAGCGCTGGTCTGACCAGAGCAAGCCCTGTTTACACGGAACGCCCTTGCGCATCGTAGATCGCGGCGTAAGGTCGCGCCTATGGCAAAGATGGGTGCAGTGTTTCTGTTGGCAGGCGCGCGCGAGGCGCATGAGATCGCGGCGGGCCTGGACGCGCTTGGCCGCGATATTTTGGTCAGCCTGCCGGAACCTGAACGCGGGTTGCCTGCGTTTCCGGTTCCGGTAGATTTTGGCGGCTTTGTTGACGCGGCTGCGTTTGCGACGCGCCTGAACTGCCAACCCATTCGGGCAGTGATTGATGCCAGCCATGGATTTGATGCCCAGATCAGCACGCAGGCTCATACTGCCTGTACCCGGCTGGGCATTGCCTATCTGCGCGTCCTCAGACCGCAATGGCGTGCCGGCCCGCGCGATCACTGGCAAGAGGTGCCCCATGTGGCACAGGCCCAGTCGTTGATAGGTCTCGGTGCGCGGGTGTTTAGCACAACGGGGCGTGCGTCGCTGAAGGCATACCAAGATTTCCCAGGTGCAGCGCTGTTTTTACGCCAGACCGAACAGCACAAGGAAAAACCCCCCTGGCCATTTGTGCATTACGTGCCGGGCAAGCCGCCGTTCTCGGTTGCCGATGAGGTGGCCACGTTTCAGCGGTTGAACATCGACCAGCTGATTTTCCGCAACATGGGCGGGCAACCAGGCAGCAGCAAAATCGAGGCCGCGCGTCAGCTTGGCCTGCCTGTGATCATGATTGCGCGGCCCGGACCGCCGGATGGACCGACGGTTGCGACGGCAAAGCAGGCATTATCATGGGAGGCGTGTTTATGAGCGTTGGCCGCATCATAGAAACGGACGCGGATGTCGCCGAAGGGGCCGCTTGGCTGGCCCTAACAGAGCCGCGATTTGGCGTCGCATTGCAGGCCATTGGCAACGCCCCCCTGCGCCGCAAACCAGACGGGTTTGCCGAACTCCTAAGCGCGATTGTCAGCCAGCAGGTCAGCGTCGCATCGGCCCGCGCCATCTGGGGACGTTTGCAAGCGGCAGGTCTTACCAGCGCCGCTGCCGTGCGCCCGCAATCGGAAGACGCCTTGCGCGCATTGGGCCTAAGCCGCCAGAAAGCCCGCTATGCCCATGCACTGGCCGCCTCCGACATCGACTTTGCCGGCCTCAGGGACGCGCCCACGGCGCAGGTTATCAAAACCCTGACGGCTGTTTCGGGCATCGGCGTCTGGACCGCCGAGATCTATGCGATGTTCTCGCTGGGCCGTGCGGATGTGTTTGCACCGGGGGATCTGGCACTGCAGGAATCCGCGCGGATCCTGTTTGATCTGCCCGACCGGCCAAAGGAAAAGCCGTTTCGCGACATGGCAGGCGCCTGGAGCCCGTGGCGATCGGTTGCGGCGCGCATTCTCTTTGCGTACTACCACGTTGCAAAACAACGGGAAGGGATCACATGACACGCGTTCTGAATGCACAGCGCAAGGAACCACGATCGGGCGAGCTGCGATCAATTGTGGTGTTTCTGCATGGCTATGGTGCCAATGGGGCCGATCTGTTGGGGCTGGCCGATCCTTTGGGCGAACATCTGCCCGATACGCTGTTTGTCGCCCCCGATGCACCCGAGGATTGTGCCGGTGCGCCGATGGGGTTCCAGTGGTTCCCGATCCCGTGGATTGACAATTCCTCCGAAGAGGAATCGATGCGCGGCATGGCGTCCGCCGTCGAAGACCTGAACGCATTCTTGGACGCGCTGATGGTGGACGAAGACGTGCTGCCTGAACAGGTGGTGCTGTTTGGCTTTTCCCAAGGCACGATGATGGCCCTGCACGTCGCCCCCCGCCGCGAAGATGAAATCGCCGGGATCGTCGCATTCTCAGGCCGGTTACTGTCGCCCGAGACATTGGCCGATGACGCCGTGGTGCGCCCGCCAGTGTTGCTGGTGCACGGCGATATCGACGACGTGGTCCCGCCGGAATCTCTGCCACAAGCGGCCCAGGCCTTGCAGGAAGCAGGCTGGACAGACGTTTATGCCCACATCATGGAAGGCACCGGCCACGGCATTGCGCCTGATGGGTTAAGCGTGGCACTGGCGTTCATGCGCGATAAGTTGAGTTTGGGCTAGCCGCAGGAGAGGTGGTTTTCGTTGAGAAAACGGGTTTGGGTGAGTGTTGGTGCGGGCGGGGTTGAGCCCTGAGCTGATACTGCTGAACTTTGGATAACGGGCCATCTCGTGCACTCGGCGCTAATACCGGTGTTATGGCGCTGAACGAAGGCTTTCCCAGTCCAAGGTCTCAGCATATTTGCCTGCTTGTAGGGCGGGGCCGAGAACCTCAAAGAATCTACGTGCTTTAACCCGTAGGCCCAACGAACGACTGTTTAAAAGTGAATACAACTCGCGATGTATGTCGGCTTCGTATCCGTGATAGCGAGAAAAGACTTTCGTCAAAGTTGTCAGGTAAACACTCTGTGGCCAAAACCCGCTTTCGGGATCCTTTGCATCACTGAAAAAAGCCGCGCCAATGAAGCCGCTGACTGCCCCGCTGATGACCTTTAGTACAGTTTCGAGCTCTTGGGCATCAATTTTGACTGGTGAGCCTTCTGAG
>JBAUHN010000072.1:0-8079 GCA_049680295.1 Sulfitobacter sp. | reverse complement strand
CCATTTGTTGCCGTCCTCTCTGTTTGTGGCTGTAAACATCACCACCTTGGCACATTGTGATGCCGTTAAGGGAGGGCGGCAACCATTCCATCTGCCCTAGTGCAAACGGCCCAGAGCAACCCTGCCCTAGTGCAAACGGCCCAGAGCAACCCTGCCCTAGTGCAAACGGCCCAGAGCAACCCTTGGTCACTTAGCCATGCACTTGGTTTGCAGCTTGACGAAACCCTTATTGCTGGCGTTTCCTGCTACTATGGAGATCAATGAGGACAACATTGACGACGCGGTTTTGGCGCTGCTCTGGCTGACGCTGCACGACGGGCACCGGGCCTGGAAAAGTCACGACTGGGATGTGCTCGATCGGCTGCACAAAAAAGGACTCATCTTGGATCCGGTCGGCAAGGCGAAGTCGGTGGTGCTCACAAAAGACGGCCTGCGCCTTTCAGAAGAATTGTTCGAAGCCCTTTTTACCAATGCGGCCAAGCGTTGACTGAACGGTTCATACCTAGCTTTGATAAGAGTCGACCTTTGCATTCAACGCGGCGTCACTCACGGCCCTGAGCCGACTTTGGCCGACCCGTGGGACGATGCGGTGCAGCTTTCGCATTGCTGCCATTCATGCACCGCACAGCATTTTTTCGACTGAATCGTCGGTGTGCGGGACATTGTTAACTTTCGCTACGGTATGCACCAATGTCTGCTTCCAATTCGGCAACACGAAACCGTCGTTTTCTATGATCGTAGTCAGGGAATTCACTTATGCTCCGTATTTTCAAACACGGACTGCAACGGCGGGAAACGCTTCGCTGCACAGGCGATTAAACCTATGCAGCGGTCCATTCAGCTCGCTGAGGCAAGCGATTTCTTGGGGTCGTAAAATGGAATCGGCACGACAGTGCACGCACGCGTTTCGCTCAACTTATCTACCTGTAGGGTCCCGCCTGATGCTGCGTGTTTGATACTGATCATTGCAAGTGCGATGTTCTTTTCCAGTCTTGGAGAATAGATCGCGGAGGTAACCGTGCCAACCTGCACGCCATTCTTCATTACCGGCCAGAAAAAGTCGTTGGACCCGATGAATGGATCGCCATCAATTTCGAGACCGACAAGCTGTTGAGAGACGCCCGTGTCTTTGATTTTGGTTAGGGCCGCTTTGCTGACAAAATCAGCCTCCATGTCCAGATCGACAAGACGCCCCATGCCTAGCTCATAGGGGTTGTTCGCAAGGGTCATGTCCGCGTGATACGACAACATGCCCGCCTCAATTCGGCGAATGCTTGATGTGTGGCCGGGCTTTAGACCCAAAGGCGTGCCAACGGCCATCAGATGTTCCCAAAGCCTGTCACCCGCTGATCCATCGCGTAGGAAAATCTCGTAGCCAAGCTCGCTTGACCATCCGGTGCGCGAAATGATCAAGGGGACACCTTCCCAGTCGAATTCCATGAACCGGTAGTATTTTAGTTCTGTGGGTGTGTCGCCAAAGGCCGCGCGCAGGACCTCGCGGGATTTGGGGCCTTGCAGCTGCAACGGTGACACGTCGGGTTCGGAAATCTCCACATCCATGCCGGAATTCACCGCAATACCGCTCGCCCAGAGCAGGACGTCACTGTCCGCAATGGACAGCCAAAAATGATCCTCGGCCAGTTTCAGAAGAATCGGATCGTTGATGATCCCGCCGCTCTGGTCGGTAATCAGTACGTATTTACATTGTCCGACCTCACATTTCGAAAGATCACGGCAGCTGAGGAATTGGGTGAACTTTGCCGCGTCCGGTCCTTTGATCTCGACCTGACGTTCGACAGAGACGTCACACAAGATCGCCTCATTGACCAGGTTCCAGAAATTCTGACCCGGGTCGCCAAAATCGCGGGGGATGTACATGTGGTTGTAGACGGAGAATCCCTTGGCCCCCCAACGCAAAGCGGCGTCGGAATAAGGGGATTTTCGGACCTGTGTACCGAAGCTGAATTGGGCAAAGTCTAGTTCATGGGACATGACGTGTATCCAGTCAATTGAATGTGGGGTCAGCTTTTTGAGCGGACCAGATCGCGGAGTGCATTTTTCCGGATTTTTCCGGTGGTGGTTTTTGGCAACTCGCCAAAGATCACTTTCTTGGGGCGCTGGTATCCGGCAAGTCGGGCCTTGGCGTGGACCAGCAGATCACTTTCGGTGGCATCGCCCGATAATTCGACAAAGGCACAGGGCACTTCGCCCCATTTCTCATCCGGCATCGCGACAACCGCACAAAGGCTGACAGCGGGATGCGAATATAGAGCCTTTTCCACTTCAATGGAGGAAATGTTCTCGCCGCCCGAGATGATGATGTCCTTCGACCGGTCGCGGATTTCGATGTAACCATCGACGTGTTGCACCGCGATGTCGCCGGACCAGAACCAGCCATCCTTGAATGCTTTGGCGGTCTCTTCCGGAGCTTTCAGATAGCCTTTCATGACGATGTTGCCGCGAAACACAATCTCGCCAAGTGTCTCGCCATCCCATGGCACCGGCGCACCGGTATCTGGGTTCAGCACCAACACGTCTTCCTGCAATTCGTAAGCCACGCCTTGGCGCGCCTTCAGGGTCGCCTGTTCCTCGGACGGCAATGCGGCCCATTTCGGTTTTTCCGCGCAAACAACGGCCGGACCATAGACTTCGGTCAGGCCATAGACGTGAGTGACAGAAATCCCCATTGCTTCCATCCCGGCAATGACGCTTGCCGGAGGCGGGGCGGCAGCCGTCATCATCTTGATCTTTTGCGGAAAGTCGCGCTTTTCGGGTGCGCCCGAGATCATCGACATGATGATCGGCGCACCGCACAGATGCGTGACGCAGTGATCCGCGAAGGCGTCATAGATCGCATCAGCCCGTGGGGCGCGCAGGAACACATGTGTTCCGGCCAGCATGGTGATGGTCCATGGAAAGCACCAACCGTTGCAGTGAAACAGCGGCAGCGTCCACAGGTAGACCGGATGATGCGGCATTTCCCAAGTGACGACGTTGTTTACGGCATTGGTCCAGGCACCGCGATGAGAATAGACAACGCCCTTGGGTCGCCCCGTGGTGCCTGACGTATAGTTCAGCGCAAGCGCGTCCCATTCATCCTCCGGCAGAGAATAGGCGAAATTCGGGTCGCCCTCGGCAAGCAGTGCGTCATAGGTCAACGAGCCGATTTTCTCACCGCCTGGGCCTTCGCTATCCTCAATATCGACGATCAGCAGGTCCAGACCGGATTGCGCAACAGCTTCGTCAGCCATGGCTGAAAATTCGGTATCGACCAGCAAAACCCTGGCGTCGCCGTGATCTAGAATATAGGCGATCGTGCCTGCATCCAGCCGCGTGTTGTTCGCGTTCAGAACCGCACCCAGCATAGGCACAGCCAGCGCGCATTCCAGCGCCTCGGGGATATTCGGTGCGATCAGGGCGACGGTATCGCCCTTGCCGATACCGCGTTGAGCCAGGGCAGAGGCCAGACGTTTGCACCGTTCCGCGACCTCGCCCCAGTTGCGCCGGATGCGGCCATGGATTTGCGCCGGAAGCTCCGGATGCACCCGTTCGACCCGTTTGAGGATCGAAACCGGTGACAGGGCCGTGTGGTTCGCTGCATTACGGGCAAGCTCCGGGCCCTTGTAGATCATTCCCCGGTCCATTCAGGCATCGGTTCTTTGCTGGTGAAGGCCCCGATACCGGCCTCGGCATCTTTGGCCATCATGTTTTCCGCCATCGTGCGACCGGCAAAGGCGTAGGCCTCTTCCAGCGGCATTTCGAGCTGTTCGTAATAGGCACGCTTGCCTATCTTGACGGCGGACGGCGATTTGTCGGCAATGATCCGAGCCATTTCTGCGGATGCCGCTTCCAGGTCCGCCAAGGGCACCACGCGGTTGACCAACCCCATTTCGGCGACGCGGGCTGCGGGCAGGAATTCCCCCAAAAGCAACATTTCCATCGCCAGCTTGCGCGGCACATTGCGCGAAAGCGCGACCATCGGGGTTGAGCAGAATAGCCCGATATTCACGCCCGATGTTGCGAAAGTTGCGTTGTCGGCGGCCACAGCAAGATCACAGGACGCCACAAGCTGACACCCCGCCGCCGTGGCGATGCCCTTGACCTCGGCGATGACAGGTTGCGGCAAACGCACCACGCGCAGCATCATCGCGGAACAGGTCGCGAATAGGTCCTGGAAATATTGAAACCCACCGTCGGCATCCGCGCGGCGTGCCGACATCTCCTTGAGGTTATGACCGGCGCAAAAGTGATTGCCGCCGCTGCGCAGGATCACCGCCTTGACGCTGCGGTCCTCTGCGATCTTGTCGAAGGTACCCGACAAGGCGTGCAACATCGCCTCGGACAAGGCATTAATCGACTTCGACGCGTTCAGCGTCAGAACGGCAACGCCATCGGTGTCGGTCCGCAGGATCAGATCATCGTTTTGCATTTCGCCCTCATAAGCCATTGAGTGGAACCTTCAGCATGGGTGCGCCGCTTTCGTCGCACGGAATTTCGCCCGCCCGCATGTTCACTTGCAGGGACGGAATAATCAGTTTCGGCATGGCCAATTGCGCGTCGCGTTCGGTGCGGAACTTGATGAATTCTTCGCGCGATTTACCGGCACTCACATGGATGTTGTCGGCACGTTGCTGGCCAATGCTGGTTTCCCACGCGATGGCGCGCCCACCGGGGCCATAATCGTGGCAGATGAACAGGCGCATCTCGTCCGGCAGGCTCAGCACGGTTTGGATGGAATCGTAAAGCTGCCCTGCATCACCACCCGGAAAGTCAGCGCGGGCTGAGCCGCCGTCGGGCATAAAGAGCGTGTCCCCGGCAAAGGCGGCGTCGCCAATTACATGCACCATGCAGGCGGGTGTGTGACCCGGGGTGGCAATCACAAATGCAGTTAACTTGCCGATGGTGTAGGTGTCGCCGTCTTCAAACAGAGCGTCAAACTGCGATCCGTCGCGCTGAAATTCCGTGCCTTCATTGAAGATTTTGCCAAACGTGTCCTGAATTTCGATGATGCCCGCACCAACGCCAATTTTGCCACCCAGCCTATCCTGAATATAGGGTGCAGCAGAAAGGTGATCGGCATGGACATGGGTTTCAATGATCCATTCCAGCGACAAACCTTGGGTCTGAATGGTGTCAATCAGGCGATCCGCACTGTCATAGGTGATCCGCCCGGCCGCGTAATCCATATCCAGAACACTGTCGATGATCGCGCAAGCATCTGTTGCGGGGTCTTTCACGACATAGGAAATCGTATTGCTTGCAGGATCAAAGAACCCTTCGACCTCAGGCTTTGCTGCCATATTGAGATTTGGGAAGTTTGTTGAAGATTCCATGATTTACTCCAGCGCGCCCCCGGCCTTTTTCCAGGCGCCAACGCCTCCGGTCAGGTTCACAACGGGCGACAGCCCCATATCCATGGCCACTACCGCCGCCATGGCAGAACGCCCACCCGATGCGCAATAGAACACGTAAGTCTTATCTTGATTGAACTCCGGCTTGTGCGCCGGACTTTCCGGGTCGATGTGGAATTCCATCATGCCGCGCGACGATGCGACCGCACCCTCAATGACTCCGGTTTTGGCCTGTTCCGAACCATCGCGCAGATCGACAAAAACGTGATCGGGCGAGCCTACCAAGGCCAATGCCTCTTCGGCGCTGATCGCAGGCACCGCCGACATGGCCGCCTTTACGATGTCTTTCGCGCTTTTGGTGATCGTCTGAGCCATGTTTGGCTTCCTTTTTCGATTGGTGTTAATCCAGTCCAGTATTGCGGTGAGCGGCCAGTCCAGTGGCCCGCTACACCCGCACGCACAGGCAGAGACCACATGAGTTTCTGTGCCACTCTCAGTCAAATTGCGAGATCAAGACGGGGCTTCCAGAACGGGCGGAATAGCTCGATCTTGGGGCAGCGGTTCATCACCACTTTCAGTCCTGCTTCTTCGGCCAGCTTCGCCGCGCGGTCATCATACACGCCGATCTGGCCCCAAAGCACCTTGGCGCCGATTGCAATGGCCTTCTCGGTGATCGCGTACAGCTCCTCTTTCGGGCGGAACACCTCGACCATATCCACGGGCCGGTCGATCTCCTCCAGCGAATGAACGACAGGTATGCCGCGAATTTCGGTCAGCTTTGGGTTTGGGTTCACAGGGATCATGTCATATCCGGTTTCATGCAGCACACGCAGCACGCCATAGCTGAACTTGGTCTTGTCGCCACTGGCCCCCACCATCGCAATGGTTTTGACCGAACGCAGGATGTCTGCCAGATATTCGGGCGCGTAGTCATACAGGTGATCGATGTCAGCTTCGGGCATTTAAGCCTCCTTAGGGGTCGCGATGTCCGCCTTCAGCTCATGCGGCTCCAGCGGATCAAGGAAGGGGTTGCGATAAAGTTTGTCGTGGCTTTCGACGCCGATTTCCAATGTGCAATCGCTCACCGCGCGGGCCACACACAGCAGAACATAGCCATTGTTGATCTGGCGATTGTTCAACGCCACTTGCCTGCGCTGATCCACTTCGCCAGCAGTCAGTTTGGCCGAACAGGTGATGCAGCCGCCGTATTTGCAGCCATAGGGCAGATCGACACCCTGTTCGCGCAAAGCGTCCAGCAACGGACGACGGGAGTCGACCTGATAGGTCGCATTATCGCGGTTGGCGATTGTGATTGTGCGGGTTTCGCTCACAGCCAGATGTCGCTTGTACAATCGCCACCGGGATAGCGGGTTTCATGACAGCGGCTTGGTCCATTTGGCTCTTTGCCAAAATCAACAACGAAATCTTCGTTGATTTTCATACCGCCGTTTTCGACATCACAGTCGATCATCAGCATGACGCCACCCTGCGTGCGTATCTCTGGGTAGAATTGGTTGTCCCAGGTCGAGAACAACGAGGTCGTGACATAAAGCCGTTTGCCATCAAGCGAGAGCTGAAACATTTGCGGCCCACCTGCCACTTTGACACCGTTGACCTCAGGCGCTTTACCCAAAAGCCCGCCCATCCAGACCTGCCCGGTCAGTACCGGATTATGCGGATCAGAGATGTCGTATTGGCGCATATCGCCGTGCAACCAGTTATTGAGGTAGAGGTATTTGTCGTCCATCGATACAAGGATGGCCGACATCACACCGGGAACGGGGATGGGCCATTCGGGATGCGGTTCATTCTCCACATCAATGATTTTTTCCCATTCCCATTTCCCTGCTTCGGACTTCCAGAAATGGATGACATTGGCGCTGAGCGCGGCACCGCAGAACCCATGCGTACTGTCAGGATCATGCAGAAACTTTACTTCCAACGGGATCAAGCCGTCTTCGCCGAGATACATCGTCTCGACCGGCACCTTTTTTTCAAAATCCCAGATGTGCAGGCGGCGACCATACTTCAGGTGGCCCACTTCCTCCAGATCAAACCCTGGCATGAATGTGTTGGGTGCGGCCCATTCGGAACTGACCATCACGTTATGGCGCGGCTGGTACCAGAAGTCATAACCAAACGGGATATCGCCCATTGAGTTTTCCCAACGACCAACGATCTCGAATTCTTTGTTGAGGTGAAGATAACCACCGGGCGCTTCGCCCTGTGCGTCACCTAGGAAGGAAATGATGATCTCAGAGCCCAGACAATGCACGGTGTGTGGGCCGCTCAGATTGGTTTTTGTCTTGATCTCTGCCCCATCAATCACCTTGTGCAGGCGAGGGGCAAATGGGTCCGTCGCTGTGTCGATAACATGGATATTGTTAGACCGCACGCCTGGCACCAGCAGGTATTTACGGCTCATACCCGCGTCTTCGTGGCAGGAAGAACAGGCATTCCAGCCCATGTGATGCAATTCATCCCCGATGCCAGGCATCTCTAAGCGATGGATGACTTGTGAATAGGTTGGGCTCTCCGGGTCGGCGTCCACGGTGGCTAGGTAGTCCGGCTTTTGAATGCCGGTGCCGGTGTAGATGGCAATTGTGTACAAGAGTTTTTCACGCGGCGCTTTGATCGCCTCGGCAGGGCTTGCATACCCCGGGCCACAACATGCTCCGTCCATCGTAATATTCCTCCCTTGCGATCATGTAGCGATTCTCGTAAACTG
>JBAUHN010000071.1:0-3525 GCA_049680295.1 Sulfitobacter sp. | reverse complement strand
CCCATCCAGGGTTCGGGCCGGATGGCCTTCACCCAATCGGCAAAGCTCGGGATGAAGCCGAGATCCTCTTTCACATGTTGTTCGCCAACCCATCGGGTCGGGATGATGCGCCCGGTCGAGAGCGTGATGGTCTGGCCGAAGATCGTCTCGGCCATTATATAGACAAACTGTGTCTGGCAGCGCTTTCGGCGTAGGATTGCGGCGGGATGCGAGTCGATAGGAGATCGACCATGGGAGACAGTTTTGCGGTAGCCAACAATAAATCTATGGTCGGTTTCGATGAAGCCCGTGCACGGTTTGTGGCCTATCTTGATGCGTCGGGCTGCTCCCCGAACACGGCGCGTGCCTATGGGCATGATCTTACTCATCTTCGTTCTTTCCTTGTTGAGCATTCATTGGACTGGACGACGCTGACGCCTGCGCGCGCAGTTGATCTGCTGATCCACCTCCGACAGAAGCCAAGTCGTCGACGTGGTCTCGCGCGCCGCCCCTCACCCACCACCGTAGATGGCGAACCTGCTTCGGCCCGTCTGAGCGTTTCGACGATCAACCGGATCTTGGCGGCTGTATCTTCATTTTTCGAATGGGCCATGATCACTGAGCGGTTCGGTGGCACCAACCCTATAACGCGAGTTCATGATCGGGCTGCCGTACACGTCGCGGAGCGCCATCGTCCATTCCTGGCCGGCGTCACCTCGTCGCCGCCAACCCGGAGTCCGGTGCGGTTGAGGCAAGTGCATCGGCTGCCACGCCCGATGGCCGACGATCAGGTTGATGCACTTGTCTCGCAGCTGCGATGCCGACGCGATCTCGCCATCGTTCGCTTGATGCTCGACGGTGGGTTGCGCCCCGGCGAAGTGCTCGGCCTTCACCTCACTGATATTGCCTACGGAAAGCGACGGGTGACGATCCGTGTGCGTTTCGACCACCCGCGCGGTGCGCGCAGCAAGTCGAGGGTCGAACGCGTGGTCGATCTTCACGAGGCAGCAACTCTGGAAGCGGTCAGCGCCTATGTAATGCATGAGCGGCCCCAGGATACCGACACGCCAATCTTGTTCCTGGTCGGCGGCCATGGCCCGCGAAGACACGTCGCGTTGTCGTATTCGGCCTTGGCCAAGCTCTTCGCGAGAGCTTGTTCCCGCGCTCAGATCCGCGCGCCATGGGTCACACCACACGCCCTTCGCCACACCCACGCAACCCGCATGTGGGAAGGCGGGATGCGCGAACTTACCCTGCAAAAGCGCCTCGGTCATGCCTCGCCAGAAGCCACACGCATATACACGCGCGTTTCAGATTCCATCGTGGTCGCCGAGTATAGGCATGCCCTTGGCTTTGATGATCCCGCAGCTGACACCAACGACGGAGACATCAAATGAGGCGCGGACCGGTATCGGCCGCTGCCATGCAGGCGCGCGTGGTCCTCGAAGATAAGACTTTCCACAGTCGCCATTGCTCAGCGGATGAGTACGATGCGTTTCTTGCAAGCTGTGGCAACGGCAAGGGCTTCGTCCAGCAGCGCCGAAGCCACCGTAAGTTGTTCGTAGACGCTTGGCCGAACCTCGAGGAATGGCTGCATGCGCCTCTGGCAAAGCGCGTCGGTCGGATTGACGGACAGACCCGCAGGTCTCTTCTCAACCCACCCTCCTATTGGGCGCGCACCTATCTCTACTACCTAGCGCTGAGCGGACATCTTCGGATCGACTATGACTGGCTGCTCGCAGTCGGCGATCTGTGCATCCATGATGTCGTACGGCACATGAGGATCGATCTGGGCGTCGAGATGCTGGCGCGCGAGGGGGCAGCGTTGGGTCTGCGCCTGACTACCTCCGACAGCGCGATGCGGTGGACACTGGGCAGGCTGGCCATGCACCACGGGAAGCGTTCAGCCGATCAACTCGGTGACGCCGACGTTGACGGCTTGCTCAGTGCAATCCGTAAGTTCGGGCAGCGTTCAGATCTTGCTGACTACTGGGGATCAGTCGAACGATACGGCGTCGTTTCCAAAAGCTGGATCACGATGGTCAGCCAGCTTCGGCTGGTGCTGTATCATCGCGGACAGGCGCATGAGGTTCCGCGCAAGATTATGCCCTCCTATGCGGTGCCTGCACCACAACCCGAGATGGTTGCCCTTATCGACCTGTGGCTGCAACGACGGGCTCCGGCATTACGGCCCGCCACAGTATATCACCACGCCTTGACCGCCCGCCGCTTCCTCCAGCACCTCGGAGAGGTCGCACCCGAAGTTCAGACATTCGCAGCAGTAAAGCACGATCATATCGTGCGTTGGATGGATGCAATGGCGACCGAGCTGTCGCCCAAGACGGGACGGCCATTGACCACCAGGTCGCAACGCGAGCGGGTCGTTCGGCTTGCACAGTTTTTCAAGGATGCTGAGGACTGGGCCTGGCCGGACATACCGCGCTGGCCGCTGATCGCGAAGCGGGATTTGCCCCGTGTACCCGAGTGTATCCCACGGTATATTCCGCGTGCTGACCTCGAGCGGCTTATGGTTGCCGTTCGGTTGCTCGACGACCCGTTCCAACGCGCTGCCTTCCTTATAGCCCGCTGGTCCGGTGCGCGGCGAAGCGAGATCCAGCGCCTGACAACGGACTGCCTGGACACTTACCCAGATGGAACGGCACGCCTTCGCTTGCCCGTCGGAAAGACCGCACGAGAGCGTCTTGTTCCTTTGCACGAAGAAGCGGCGGTGGCTCTGGGCGCTATTCTTGCCATTCGCGCGGACGTAGCGGATCGGGATCTTCCCGACGAACGCACCGGTGAGCTGGTCCGGTTCGTGTTTGTCAGGCACGGGAAGCTGATGAGCGCTCGCCATCTTTTCGAGAACCCGCTGAAGCACCTTTGCAACGCCGCCGGACTGGTGGACTCCAATGGACGGCGCACCATCACGATGCATCGGTTCCGACACACCCTCGGGACCGAGTTGGCAGAGCGTGGCGCAAAGCTGCACACGATCATGAGCGTGCTCGGTCATGAGAGCCCCCGGATGTCGATGGTCTATTGCCGGATCAGCGATGCCGAGGTCCTGCGCGACTACCGGTCGGTTCTGGAACCGGGCGCGCTGATTGCTGGCGCGGGAGCTGAGGCAATCCGCAGTGGCGACCTCGGAACGGATGCAATTAATTGGCTGCGCACCAACTTCCTGAAGACAGAACTGGAGCTTGGTCATTGCCTGCGACTCCCGTCGGAAGGTCCCTGTGAATGCGACCTTTACCTCAACTGTTCGCGGTTTGTGACGACACCAAGCTACGGGCCGCGGTTGCGCGAACGCCACCGGCTCGAGTTGTCGCTTGCGGACGATGCCCGTGTCAGATCCTGGCCTCGCGAAGTCGAGCGTCATTGCGCAATTGCCCGCAGGATCGAAGGGCTTCTCTCCGATCTTGGGGAAGCATTGGAATGAACCCTGCTCGCCAAACGGGACAGGCCGACCACCGCCAGCTTTATGGGGAGCGCGGCGGTCGGCCTGTCCCTCATCGAAGCTCGGTGAAAATTTGCGCTTGTGTGTCC
>JBAUHN010000070.1:0-15451 GCA_049680295.1 Sulfitobacter sp. | reverse complement strand
TCACCTACCTGCGCGTGTCCGTCACTGACCGTTGCGATTTTCGCTGCGTCTATTGCATGTCCGAGAACATGACATTCCTGCCCAAAAAGGAACTGCTGACGTTAGAGGAACTGGACCGTATGTGTTCGACGTTCATTGGCCTGGGCGTCGAAAAACTGCGTATCACCGGCGGCGAGCCATTGGTGCGGCGCGACATTATGACTTTTTTTCAGGGTATGACCCGACATCTGGATGCAGGCACCCTGAAAGAGCTGACACTGACCACAAATGGCAGTCAGCTGGAACGCTTTGCTGCTGATCTATTTGCGGCAGGTGTGCGCCGGGTGAACGTATCACTGGACACATTGGACGAGACCAAATTCGCCGATATCACCCGCTGGGGACGCTTGCCACAGGTATTGCGCGGCATTGATGCGGCATTGGCTGTTGGGCTTAAAGTGAAACTGAACGCCGTCGCCCTGAAGGATTTCAACGAGGATGAATTGCCCTTTATTACCGAATGGTGCGCCAAACGCGGTCTGGATCTGACCTGGATCGAAGTTATGCCGATGGGAGACATCGGTAATGAGGACCGGCTGGGGCAATATTGGTCGCTGAAAGATGTGCGTGCGCGCTACGCCGAACAATACACCGTGACCGATCTTACAGAGCGTACAGGTGGGCCTGCGCGCTATGTGCGTCTGGAAGAAACCGGTCAGAAGATCGGGTTCATCACACCGCTAAGCCACAATTTCTGCGAAAGCTGCAACCGGGTTCGGATCACCTGCACCGGCGAGATCTTTCTTTGCCTCGGCCAGGAAGACGCGGCCGATCTGCGCGCCCCTTTGCGCGCGCACCCCGATGATGATGGCCCGCTGGAAGATGCCATTCGTGCGGCCATTGCGATGAAACCCAAGGGGCATGACTTTGACTATTCACGTCAAACCCTTGACGGGCAAATGCCCCGCCACATGAGCCACACAGGCGGCTGAGCCGACCGATGAAACCGACAGTCCTCTACCGGACTTATGTCGCGGCAACGGCTTTGCTGGTTCCGCTGGCAGCCTTCGTTGTCACCCGCAAACTGCGCCGCGCAGGGGTGTCTTCCCACCGCACCCATGAGGTGTTGGGCCACGCGACTGAAAACCGTCAAGGTGTCGGTCCTCTGATATGGTTTCACGCCGCATCCGTCGGGGAAAGCCTGTCTGTTCTGGCGCTGATCACGCGGATGGGGCAGTCCTTGCCAAAGGCGCAGTTCCTGATCACATCCGGCACCGCAACGTCAGCAAAACTGCTGGCATCCCGCATGCCCGAACGCTGCGTGCATCAGTTTACGCCCCTGGATGCCCCCGGCCCAATGTCGCGATTTTTGCGCCATTGGCGACCGGATGCAGCCCTGTTCGTGGAAAGTGAGCTGTGGCCGCAGATGTTGGTCAAAACCAAAGCCCAAGGCGCGGCGATGGCCCTGATCAACGCACGACTGTCAAAAAAATCACAGACCTCTTGGTCAAAACGACCAAAGACGGCGGCATATGTGCTGGATGTGTTTGACCTGATCCTGACGCAAAATGACGCGATGGCCCAGGCAATGGTCAATCTGAACGCGCCTGCCGACCGGGTGGCGCGCGGCAGCAATCTCAAAGCGATGTCAGACCCGTTGCCGGTAAACGCGCAAGTTTTGGCTGACACGCGCGCAGGCTTGAAAAACCGTCAGGTCTGGGTCGCCAGTTCCACCCATCCCGGCGAAGAACGCGATGTTTTGGCGGTGCATAAAGCCCTTTTGAAGCGTTGGCCCGATTTGTGCCTGATCCTTGCCCCGCGCCATCCGGGTCGCGCCGCCGACGTGGCCAGCGATATCAAAGCCGCCGGTCTGACGATGGCGCAACGCACCAAGGGCCAACCCCCTGATGCTCAGGTCTATCTGGCCGATACTTTGGGCGAACTGGGAACATGGTATGCGCTGGCACCCTTTGTTTTCCTTGGCGGATCACTTGGGCCTATCGGCGGCCATAACCCGTTTGAGGTCGCCCAAGCCGGGGCCGCCGTGTTGTCTGGGCCCCATGTCACCAATTTTGCCGAAACCTTTGATGCGATGCAGGCGCAGGGTGCGGCCAAAATCGTGCCCGACAGCGATGCACTGTTGCAGGCGGTGACCCGGTGGCTGGACACACCACCGCAACTGAACGCCGCACGGGCAAAAGCCACGCGTTTCGCCGCCCAGAGGTCTGACCAGCTTGACCGGATTGCAGCGCGTCTGATCCATGTGTTGGGGCTGGCCGATGACTGACCTGTTCGTGACCAACTTTAACCCGCATTTCACAGGTGTTTCGGCAACAACCGCCAATGTCTTGCGCCAACAGATCAAGCGGCACGACGTAAAACTGGTGGGAATGCCCCTGCCCGGTTGCCCCGCGCCGATCACAAGATCCAAGGCGCGTGCGCTTTGCCGCAGCGCACCGGGTGACACGCCGTTTTCAATCTGGCACGTGCGGCGCAACACCGAAATGCGCGCAGCCCTTTGGGCGCGGGACGCCCTGCGTTTGCCGATCCGCATTGTGTTCACCTCAGCCGCGCAACGACGTCATTCGGCATTTCCAAGGTGGTTGATTTCACGCATGGATGCGGTTGTTGCGACAACGGAGACGGCGGCAAGCTTTGTGCCAAATGTGCGCGGCGTGGTCCCGCATGGGGTTGATACGGATATTTTCACCCCGGCTGCAAACCGTGCTACGGCTTGGGCCGCAATGGGCTATGGCGGCACACAGGGCATCGCGACAATTGGCAGAATACGTCCCGAAAAGGGCACGGATCTGTTCGTGCAGGCCATGTTGCGTCTGCTGCCACAACGGCCAGGATTGGTGGCGCTGGTGGTCGGCCGGGCGGGCGGCAAACACGACGGGTTTCTGGCTGGGCTGAAACAGCAAATCGCCGCCGCCGGGCTGACCGACCGCATCCTGTTCCCCGGCGAGATCGCACCAGAGGCACTGCCCAGCCTGATGCGCAGCCTGTCGCTGGTGTGCCAATTGCCGCGCTATGAAGGATACGGCATGGTTCCCCTGGAAGCGATGGCAAGTGGCGTGCCCTTTGTGGCCAGTGACGCCGGGTATTACGCGGCGTTTTCCGCACAGGGTCGCAGTGGCTCGATTGTCCCCTTGGATGCGCCTGATGCTGCTGCTGATGCCGCACTTGGCCTGATGGAAAACGCTGACTTTGACACCATGGCAATGACTGCCCGCGAAATTGCCGACACGCAGTTCAGCGCCCGGATTGAGGCGGATGGCATCGAAGCGGTTTACCAGCAACTTTGGTCCGAAGGCCGCCGCTGATACGCCCGGCAAATCAAGCCGCTGGCATCCGCCCTTCGACAATTTCCGCCCACCAGCTGCATCCCGCCGGGATCGCGTCATCATCAAAATTATATTTTGGATGATGCACCGCAGCCGTATCGCCATTGCCCATCAAAATATAAGCGCCGGGCCGTTCCTCAAGCATAAAGGCGAAATCTTCGCCGCCCATGACAAGTGGCGCGTCATCGCATGAGCCGGACACTTTGCGCGCGGTTTCGGCGGCAAAGCTGGTTTGATCCGGGTGATTGGCCATCACCGGGTAGTTGCGTTCGTAGCGCAGTTTGGCCGTCGCGCCAAAGCTGGCTGCGACATGTTCAGCGATCGTCGTCACGCGGGTTTGGGCCAGATCACGCATGGCCGGTTTCAACGTGCGCACAGTGCCTTTCAAATGGACCTGCTGCGGGATCACGTTAAACGCCTTTGACGACGTTTCAAAAGACGTGACAGACACCACAATTTGTTCGACAGGGTCGGCATTGCGGCTGGCGATTGTTTGCAGTGCCAAAACCAGATGCGAAGCGACAACTGTGCTGTCGATGGTTTCATGTGGTTTCGCGGCATGGCCACCCAAGCCATCAATGGTGATTTCAAAAACATCCGTCGCCGCAAAGAACGGTCCTGACCGGATCGAAAAGCTGCCCAGCGGCTGACCGGGCCAATTGTGCATGCCGTAAACCTCCTGGATGTTCCAGCGCGCCATCATCCCGTCATCGCACATTTCCTTGCCGCCGCCGCCGCCCTCTTCGGCGGGTTGAAAAATCAAGACCACGGTTCCATCGAAATTGCGTGTCTCGGCCAGATATTTCGCAGCCCCCAGCAACATCGCGGTATGTCCATCATGACCGCAGGCATGCATCATCTGCGGCGTCTTGGATGCATAGGCGACGCCGGTTTCTTCTTGAATGGGCAAAGCATCCATATCTGCGCGCAGTCCTATGACTTTGCCCGACGCTGATGCTTTGCCTTTTATTATGCCAACAACACCGGTCCGGCCAATGCCTTCAACCACCTCGTCACAGCCAAAATCGCGTAGTTTTTCCGCGACAAGCGCCGATGTCCGGTGCGTTTCAAACAGCAACTCGGGGTGTTCGTGCAGATCTCGACGCCACGCGGTTATTTCATCATGAAGTTCTGCAAAGCGGTTCTTAACTGGCATCGTTTTTCCTTATGACCATCAGCGTCCAAGCCTCCGGCGCTCTATTCTCTCTGTGACGAAGCGGCAACCCGCAAGACTGGTTGCGCGACATTCGAGTGGCATATCGGAAAAACCTTCAAGTGTCATCACAGCGATGGTCCCAGTCGCATAGGGCTGCCGTCCGAAAACCGAGACATGCGAAATCTGGATAAATCATGTCCCGGCGTTCCGCCTGTCACTAAAGATGCCAAAACCCGCCCCATACCCGGACCGATGCCAAATCCATGTCCGCTCATCCCGGTGCCGATGGTCAACCCCGGCAAATCCGTAACTTTATCTACGACCGGCACGATGTCGGGCATTGTGTCGATCATCCCGGCCCATGCGCTGTCAAAACGCACCTCGGGCAGCCCTGGAAACAAGCCTTGGAACCTGCCCCGCAACTTGCCAAGATGGGCCATGTTCGGCGCCGGGTTCAGCACACGCTGCCTTTCAAACGGGCTTTGCTGATCTGCTGTCCATTGGCGAGATGTGCGCCAGCCATCCGGAAAATCGCGCGGTGCTGCAGGCAAAAGCCGGGTGCCAAAGGGGTCCGCGCAAAGCTGGTTCAGGTATTTCCGAAAATACCTGAACGCATCCGGCCCAACAAATAACTCATGCAGATCGCCCCCCGCTACGGTATAGCCGCCATCCCTGCGGCGTCGAAATGAGACGTTAGCATCACCAGCACAGCCTGCATGGATATCCGGCAAAGGCCGTGTTGCGGCAACAGACGTGCGCACCGAAAGTTGAGGTAAAGCGATTCCATGCGCGCGCAAAAACAGCGACGACCAAGCCCCACCCGCCAACACCACGTCGGCTGCCGTGATGCGGCCCGTTTCAGTGATGACACCAGCCACACGTCCTGCCGCAATATCAAGCCTGCGCACGGCGCAATTCTCAACGATCTGCACGCCTTCACGGGCGGCAATTCCGGCAATCGCTGGCACCGCGACCCAGGGTTCCGCCTGCATATCAGACGCGGTGTGCAAGGCGCCTTTGTGACCGCCAACCATGTCCGGGAACATGCCCGCAGTTTCAGCCGCATTTAGGATACGACTGCCGGTTCCTGCATTTATTCCGTCTGGCAGCCAATCCTCATAGGCCGCGATTTCGGCTTCTGTCCGGGCAAGGTAGGTGACGCCGCCTTTGGTCAGGCCGATATCAACGGATGTCTGTTGCGCCAGATCGCGCCAATGCCTGCGCGCCTCGACCATGATCGGCAATTCATCTGCATCCCTGCCCTGTTGTCTGATCCAGCCCCAGTTACGGCTTGATTGCTCGGCGGCTATTCGGCCTTTTTCCAACACAATGACCTGTGCGCCGCCCCGCGCGAGAAACAGTGCCGTGCAAATCCCAATGATACCACCGCCGATCACGACAACATCCGCCTTTTTTCCATGTGGTCCCGGCCAGGTGACCGGGGTCGCATTGGAAAACGGAAACGCCCTCATGCGCCTAAAAATCAGACCCGAGATGCGTGATCAGATTGCGCATGAATTTGTGACCTGCCTCAAATTGCGCAACCGAAATATACTCATTCGCCTGATGCGCCTGGTCGACGCTGCCCGGTCCACAGACCACCGCAGAATACCCGGCATCTTGGAATTGCCCGGCCTCGGTGCCGTAGCTGACCACATGGCTGTCGTTGTCCCCGGTGATGGAACGCGCCAATGCTTCGGCTTCGCCATTCTTTTCGGGTCGCAGCGCCGGCACGTCAAATCGTGGCGAAATCTCAATGCGCGTGTCCGGTACGACGGCTTGCATTTCAGCTTCGACTTCGCGGACTTTAGCAAGATAAGCCTGTCGCCAGTCATCTGTTTGCTCGCCCGGTGCCACACGCAAATCCATCGCAAATTCGCAGGTCTTGGCGGTAATATTGTCGGCCGTGCCGCCGCTGATCTTACCAACGTGCAATGTGGTATATGGTGGAACAAACAGCGCCGCCAGATCACCGGGTTGCGACGCTGCGTTTTCCTGGTTTTTCACATTCGCCCAATCAATCAGCTTGGCGCCATACATGATCGCACTGACCCCGACATGCATAAGCGAACTATGCACCTCAAAGCCGACCAATTTGGTACCAAAACCAATAGTTCCCTTATGGCCTGTGACCGTGCGCATCCCCGAGGGTTCACCCACCACCACGGCGCTGCCCTTGGGCAAGGCAGATTGCATGGCCTCGATCATGGGCGGTGCCCCGGTGCAGCCAATCTCTTCGTCAAAACTAAGGGCGATTTGCAACGGTCGCTTTATGCCTGCGTGATGCGCCTCGACCAATGCCCAGATCGCCAGCGCGTCAAACCCTTTCATGTCGCAAGTGCCGCGCCCGTAGTATTTGTCATCCTTTTCGACAAGTTCGAACGGATCGCTGTGCCAGTCTTGCCCTTCAACCGGCACGACGTCTGTATGTCCCGACAAGACAATAGCGCCCGCAACAGGCGGCCCGACCTGGGCAAAAAGTGCGGCCTTATTTTGCTGTTCAGAATCAACGTATCTATGGGCGTTGATCCCATGATTATTCAGATACTCTTCGACCCAGTCGATAAGCGGCAGGTTGGTTTCGCTGCTAACCGTTGGGAATGCCACAAGCTTGCGCAGAATTTCCAGCGGTGTCAGACGAGATTTCGTGTCCGCAGTCATCATCCGTTCCTAATACCCGCTGTCGGTTTCCAGAACGAAATGCCCCGGTTCGATTTCATTGTAAACCGAAGGTTCAGCGACGTAACTTACCGGATGGATCGGCGATGGAATTGGTTTGAAATTCAGGTCTTTCTCATCTTTGCGTTGCCGCGGATCGGCAATTGGCACGGCCTTCATCAAAGCCTGCGTGTATGGATGGCCAGGATTTTCAAACACCCGCGCCCGCGGGCCCATTTCAACGATCCGGCCCAGGTACATCACCCCGACATGATGGCTGACACGCTCCACAACCGCCATGTCGTGACTGATAAACAGATAGGAAATGCCCAGTTCCGATTGCAGTTCCATCATCAGGTTCAACACCTGCGCCTGCACCGAGACATCCAGCGCCGACACCGCTTCATCCGCGATGATAAGCTTGGGATTCAAGGCCAGCGCGCGGGCAATCGCCACCCGTTGCCGCTGTCCGCCGGACAATTCATGCGGAAACCGCCGCATGAAACTGCGCGGCAATTCCACGCGGTCAAACAGCATGCCCACACGGTCCATCACGGATTTTCCCGTAAGTGTGCCGAAATTGTGGATCGGTTCGGCGACTTGATCGCTAAGCTGCATTTGCGGATTAAGCGAGGCAAAAGGGTCTTGAAAAATCATCTGCATGTCCAGACGCGCCGCCCGCAAATCCTGAGTGTTCAGCGCCATAATGTCCTTGCCGCCGATATCAATATGACCGCTGAGGGGGTCCACCAACCGCAGGATTGATCTGCCCGCAGTGGACTTGCCGCACCCGCTTTCGCCGACCAGACTAAGCGTTTGGCCTTTGTTAATTGTGAATGACAGATCTTCGACCGCATGCACGTTGGCCACGGTGGTGCGGAAAAACCCGCCCTTTACCGGGAACCGCGTGGTCAGGTTGCGCACGCTCAGCAAAACCTCATCCGTGCCCGCAATCGGCACCACATCGTCCTCGTCAGAGCCCAGCAGTTTCATCGGTTCCGGCAGCGCCTTGCCGGTCATCTCGCCCAGCTTTGGCACCGCCGCCAGCAGCGCTTTTGTATAGCGGTGTTGTGGCGCCTCAAATATCTTTTCGACGGGGCCTTCTTCGACCTTGTTGCCCCGAAACATGACCACCACGCGGTCGGCCATCTGGGCGACCACAGCCATATCATGGGTGATGAACATAACGGCCGTGCCGGTTTCGCGTTTCAACCGGTCAATCAGCGCCAGAATTTCCGCCTGTATCGTAACATCCAAGGCCGTAGTGGGCTCATCCGCGATCAGTAAACGCGGCTCGCAGGCCAATGCCATTGCAATAACCACGCGTTGGCGCATCCCGCCGGACAATTCATGCGGATACTGCTTAAGCCGCTGTTCTGGTTCGGGAATGCGGACCTGCCGCAACAGATCAATCGCACGCGCCTCGGCTTTTTCTTTGTCCAGACCTTTGTGCAGACGCAATCCTTCGGTCAGCTGGCGGCCAATGGTGAACACCGGGTTCAAGGCCGTCATCGGTTCTTGGAAAATCATGCCGATTTCATTGCCACGGATGGTTCGCATCAAACCTTGTTCTGCTTGCGCCAGATCGACATTTTCGTGGTCTTTTCGGTCAAACAACAACTGCCCGCCCGCAATTGTGCCGCCGCCAAATTCGACCAGACGCATCAAGGACAGCGATGACACCGATTTGCCGGACCCGGATTCACCAACGACACAGACCGTTTCGCCGGAATGAATATCAAACGACACGTCCTCAACCCCGACAACAGTGCCGTCTTTGGTCTGAAATTCGACCCGAAGATGTTTGATCTGTGCGATAGGCGTATCGCTGTGCGTATCTAGCATTGATGATCCTCGATGTCGCGTCATGCCCCTGCGCGACGCTAAGACCAACGCTTAGGCGGTGTCAAACAATGCAAGCGCATTCTTTGCGTTAACCCGTCTCAAGGGTTGCTTTTTTTCCAAAAGCTGTTTCGATGGTCGCAGTATTCGCGGGGAACTGCGAAAGTTTTAGTAAAAACGGCAAAGTTTTGCTAAACTATGAGTTAAAACGGTGAGATGCAGGCAAATGCTCTCTTTCCGTTGAATTGGAGAACAAAATGAAACTCAAGGTCTTATTAATAGGAGCCGTTGCAGGCGCTACGTCTATGACATCTGCTTTCGCAGATGGGCATTCGGGCGAGCGCGGGCGCGATGGCGACGTCAAAGTGATTTACTGGCAAGCCCCGTCAATCCTGAACCCATATCTGTCCAGCGGTACAAAAGAGCTGGAATCTTCATCGCTAATGCTTGAGCCTTTGGCCCGCTACGACCAAGATGGTGCATTGGTTCCCTGGCTGGTTGACGAGGTTCCCACAGTTGCAAATGGCGGCGTGAGCGAAGACCTCAAGACGATCACCTGGAAATTGACAGACGGCATTATGTGGTCCGACGGCAGCCCGCTGACGTCTGAGGATGTAAAATTCACCTGGGAATACTGCACGGCAGAAGGCGGCGGTTGCGCCCAGTCGCAAAAATACAATGATGTTGTGACAGTCGACACCCCCGATGCACAAACCGTGGTTGTTACCTTTGGTGTGGCTAAACCCTTTCCCTACGGCCCCTTTGTAGGGGCGCAGGCGCCGATCATTCAAAAGGCCCAGTTTGCCGATTGTCTAGGGGCCAAAGCGCCCGAATGCACGGACGCCAACTTTAACCCCATTGGCACCGGCCCCTATACAGTGACCGAGTTTCGCCCCAATGATGTGATCACTTTGGCGGCCAATGAAAACTACCGCGAAGAAGGCAAGCCTGCATTTGCCACAATGACGCTGAAAGGCGGCGGCGATGCCAGTGCAGCCGGTCGTGCGGTGCTGGAAACCGGTGAATTCGACTATGCCTGGAACCTGCAATTGGCGCCGGATGTACTGGACCGAATGGAATCCACAGGCATAGGCAAAAACGTTGTGGCCTTTGGCACATCGGTCGAACGGATCCACGTCAACCTGACGGACGTAAACCCGGATCTGGGTGACGAACGCGGCACTGCGGCGCATCCACATCCCTTCCTGACCGACATCAATGTCCGCAAGGCCCTATCCATGTCAATTGACCGCGCCCTGCTGACCGAAGTGGGATATGGCAACTTTGGCAAACTGACTTGCAACGTATTGCCGGCGCCTGCGATCTATAATTCCACCGCCAATGATGGCTGCCTTGTGCAAGATATCGAAGGCGCCAAGGCGACCTTGGAGGCCGGCGGTTGGGTCGACAGCGATGGCGACGGTATACGCGAAAAGGACGGTGTTAAGCTGTCCGTTCTGTACCAGACATCAACCAATGCGGTGCGCCAGGACTATCAGGCGCTGATCAAAGACTGGTGGACCCAGATTGGTGTTGAAACCGAATTGCGCAACATTGATGCCTCGGTATTCTTTGGCTCGGACCCTGGATCGCCTGACACGTTCCAGAAATTCTTTGCTGACATCGAAATGTTCACCAACAATTTCGACGGCACCGACCCCGAGGCCTATATGGCCAGATGGGCCTGTGACGAAGCGCCGCGTCCTGAAACGCAATGGCAGGGCAATAACATGATGCGCTTTTGTTCCGAAGAATACGACGGCTTGATCGCGGAAATGGCCAAGACCGGCGATATCGAAAAACGTGCGGAACTGGCCCGAACTATGAATGACATCCTGATGCAGGAATACGTCATTATCCCGCTGACACACCGTGGCCGGAATTCGGCCCATGCCAATAGCCTTGGCGGCGTGATCATGAACGTCTGGGACAGCGAGCTTTGGAATGCTGCCGACTGGTACCGCGTCCAGTAACTAAAATGCAAAACGTGCGCGCGGACAACGTGCGCCCGTTTTTTGTGCAGCTACAGGTTGTACCCTGCTCCAAAATCCTTAAACCTGCCGCGATAAAGTCTTTTTGATCTATTCTTAAGGCCGCTCTTGATGCTTACCTACACGATCCGCCGGCTCATATTGTCGATCCCGATGTTGATTGTGATCAGCTTGATCATTTTCTTGCTGTTGCAACTGGCCCCCGGTGATCCGATGGCGCAAGTGCCTTTGACGGTGCCGCCCGAGGTCAAAGAGAAAATGCGCGAAGCTTTGGGCTTGGGCGAACCCGTCCACGTTCAATATATGAAATGGATGGTGCAGTTTTTCTGGATCGAGCCGCTGAACCTGTTCGACTATTGCTTTGGCACCAATTTTGCCGAAGACAAATTGCGCGTCATTTCCTGGCAAACCCGCGCACCGGTGATGGACACGGTGATCCAGCGGATGCCGCAAACCTTGTGGGTTGTCGCACTGTCTTATGTTGTGGGCATTCTGATCGCGATACCGATTGGCATCTATTCCGCCTACAAACAATATTCGCTGTTTGATCAGGCCGGTACGTTCATTGCCATGATCGGCTTTTCGATCCCACCTTTTTTTTCCGGTGTCCTGGCGATTGTGGTCTTTTCGGTGATGCTGGGATGGTTTCCATCGGTCTACGACACCACACACGTTGTCACCGACTGGGCCAGCTTTAAAATCCAGTTGCAGCAAATGATCATGCCGGTGATGGTTCTGGCCTTGCAGACCACAGCCCAGATCAGCCGCTTTATGCGCGCCTCCATGCTCGACAACCTGAACCAGGATTATGTCCGCACTGCCCGCGCCAAAGGCTTGCGCGAGAATTCGGTTGTGATGGTCCATGTCCTGCGCAATTCAATGATCCCGGTGGTTACAGTGATTGCCCTTGGCATTCCGTCGATTTTTGGCGGCGCGATCATCACCGAGAACGTGTTCAAGGTGAACGGCATCGGGCAGTTGCTGCTGACCGCGCTGTTTTCCAATGATCTGCCGATGGTGATGACCCTGACATTCATTTTCGCCATCCTGATCGTGCTGTTTAACCTGATTGCAGATGTGCTTTACGGCGTGCTTGACCCGAGGATCCGCTATGACTGATCAATTGGCAGAGACCGAAGTATACGGCGCGTTGAAAGACAAAGAGCCGCAAAAAGAACCGACCAGCCAATGGCGCGATGTCTGGGACCAGTTTCGCAAACACAAAGGTGCGGTGATTGGCGGCGGATTTCTGATCTTTATCACGCTTGCGGTGATTTTTGGCCCCTACCTTTGGGATGTGAACCCAAAGACCCCTGATATCCGAAACAAGAACATGCGCCCGATCTACACGGTGCTTTGGGACAGCGCGGCCAAGGTTGGCTGGGCACGTCCCTTTGGCACCGACAATCTGGGCCGTGACATCATGGGCAATCTGATCGCTGGTGGGCGCGCCTCACTGGCGGTGGGGTGGGCCGCGATGATCCTGTCGCTGGTTATTGGCACAGCCGTCGGTGTCAGTGCCGGATATTTCCGCCGCATCGACGGCTGGCTGATGCGCCTGACCGATCTGTTTTTATCCCTGCCGATCCTGCCTTTGCTGCTGGTGGCTGTCACCCTGTTCCGCCAGCCGCTGCGCGCCAACTTTGGACCGGAAACCGGCATGTTTATTCTGATTGTTGGCGTCATTGCCCTGACCAGCTGGATGCAGACCGCCCGGATCGTCCGAGGCGAGATCCTTGCCCTCAAAGAGCGCGAATTCATTCTGGCCGCCCGCTCGATAGGCACCACGCCTTTCGCGATCATCAGACGGCATCTTTTGCCCAACATCGTCTCGCCCATTATGGTGTCGGCAACGCTGGGGCTGGCGACGGCGATTATCACAGAAAGCGCACTGTCCTTTCTGGGCGTCGGGTTTCCATCCGATTATCCGACCTGGGGTAAGCTTTTGTCAGATGCGGTGCAATATATGCAGGATTATCCCGAACGCGTGGTACTGCCCGGCATTCTGATTTCGCTGACGGTGCTCAGTGTCAACTATCTGGGTGACGGCCTGCGCGATGCGTTGGACCCCCGTATTCGCGGGCGCTAAGGTCCGACGCAGGCTTATTGCGCCTTATGCCGCAAGCGCCGGACCATGGCCCAGACCAATGCCACGACAGGCAATGTCACAGCTGCGGTAATCATGCCTTTGCTGAGGCCGAACACTTCAGTCAGCGGATAAAGCAAATAGGCCGCCAACGAGACTGCGTAATAACTGATCGCCACAACCGACAACCCCTCGACCGTGTGTTGCAAGCGCAATTGCAGATCGGCACGCCTGTCCATGCTTTCCAGCAGCGATTGGTTCTGCGCACTGCGTTCCACATCCACCCGTGTCCGCAACAGATTGCTGGCTCGGATTGACCGTCCCGACATCGCCTCTAGCCTGCGTTCGGCGGAATTCACCGTGCGCATTGCAGGTGCGTAGCGCCGCATCATGAATTCGCCAAAGCTTTGTCTGCCATAATATCGCTCTTCGCGCAGTGCCACGATGCGCTGGTTCACAATCGCCTCATAAGCGCCCGTTGCCCCAAACCGAAACGACGTAGTAGCCGCCAGTGTTTCCAATTCTGCCGAAATGCTTAACAATTCCTGCAGGGTGCGTTCCGCAGGTTCCGCATTCCGGGTCATCGCCCCCATCAGTCCCGTCAGCTTGGTATCAAGATCGTTCAATTTAGGTTGCAGGTCCCGTGCCCGTGCAAAGCCCAACATGGACATGGATTTGTAAGTCTCAATCTCGCACAGGCGCTGGACGATCCTGCCGATCCGCATATCCCCGGTGCCGGGGCTCACGAATACGGCAAAACGCAGATGGCCGTTCGGGTCGATCCGAAAGTCGCCCGCAATAATTGCCGCATCGTCCAAAACCGCAGAAATTGCCAGGCTTTCGCTGACAAACCAGTTCGATAATTTGCTATTGATGGCCTTAACATCCGCGGGGCGCGGGATGATGTGCAGCAATGACGATGTCACCCGTTGCCCCGGCGCGCACCGCAACCAATCACTGGGAAAAATCTCAAAGCTTGACGGATCAAAGGCGCGCTGAACCTTTTCGTCGCTGAACGCTGTGTAGGTCACGAATTCAGTATGCTGTTCCCACTTTAGCCAGTATTTTCCGATCTGCCCGTAATAATGCGTGGCCCCCGGTTGCGGATGCGGCGCCCCGTGCCGGTCCAGCAGCGCAATAAGATGCGCCACGTCCGCCGTGCGGTCACGGGTGACTGCATTATTGGGATGTTTGAACGCGACATAGGCAGCAAAACAGGGCGCAGACATCGACGGAAACGGCCGCGCGTGCAGTTCATTCGCCATCGCATATCGCAAAGGGTGGTCATCAAGACGGGCCATAGTCTGCTCCGGTGTTTTGCCGCAGGAATACTGCACTCGCTTCAGATGTCAAACTATTTCCATTCTATTTCAAAGACTTAATGGGATACCATTGCATACTTCAGAACGACCTTTACGCGTTGGACCCTGGCAAACAAAAAAAGACGGACATCCCTGCCCGTCTTTTCCAGTTTTGGTCCGTGGGTGATAGATCAGTCGATCATCGGCAAAAGCTTGTCTAGGCTGGCTTTCGCGTCGCCATAGAACATCCGCGTGTTTTCCTTAAAGAACAGCGGGTTCTCGATCCCGGAATAGCCGGTGCCTTGCCCGCGTTTGCTGACAAACACTTGCTTGGCCTTCCAGCATTCCAGCACCGGCATACCGGCGATTGGACTGTTTGGATCGTCCTGGGCTGCCGGGTTCACGATGTCATTGGACCCGATCACAATCGCCACGTCGGTCTTGGGGAAATCGTCGTTGATCTCGTCCATCTCCATGACAATATCGTATGGCACCTTGGCCTCGGCCAGCAGCACGTTCATATGCCCCGGCAGGCGCCCGGCAACAGGGTGGATGGCAAAGCGCACGTTTTTGCCCTGTGCACGCAGTTTGCGCACCAGTTCGGCCACACCCTGCTGGGCCTGCGCCACGGCCATCCCGTAACCGGGAATGATCACAACGCTGTCGGCCTCGTTTAAGGCGCTGGCAACGCCATCCGCCTCAATCGCGATCTGTTCGCCTTCCACGGCCATCTGTTCACCGGCAGGGCCGCCAAAACCACCCAGGATCACAGAAACAAACGACCGGTTCATCGCCTTGCACATGATATAGCTCAGGATCGCACCCGACGAGCCGACAAGCGCACCCACAACGATCAGCAGATCATTGCCAAGGCTAAAGCCGATCGCCGCGGCTGCCCAGCCAGAATAGCTGTTCAGCATCGACACAACGACCGGCATATCAGCGCCACCGATGCCCATGATCAGGTGGTAGCCAATGAACAGCGCCGCCAGTGTCATCAAAAACAACGGCGTGAAACTGCCCGAATTGAAATACCAGATCAGCGTGATCACCGCGACGCCTGCCGCCGCGATATTCAGCATATGACCGCC
>JBAUHN010000069.1:0-6543 GCA_049680295.1 Sulfitobacter sp. | reverse complement strand
AACGCCGTAGTATCCAGTTCTTTTCAGCGCCGCCGTTCCTGCCCTCACGAGGTAAGAACGGCGGCGGTTTTACGTGAATAACGTCATAGCTATTCGAATTCATCTTGAATCACTTGTTCGCTGCCTCTCGCTTCGGTCGAACGCGACAAGTAATGCATGGAGTCTCAGGTAAAATCAGCAACGCTTCAGTTCGTGGCAAAACAATAGAAAAGCCCGTCACCGCCTGTGCCTTGCAGGTTTTCAAGACTGCAACCGCGTGATCCATGGGCTGCATTCCATGATGTCGGTTCTTGACCGCCACCCGTCCTGTCGTGATGCCCGACCATGGCAGATCCTTCGCCACTGCTGGTCCAGTCGCTGCAGGCAGTACCGGATAGATTGCCCTGTAAATCTGAACCCGTCAGAATGTCATGCCGGTTGGGGCTATCGCCGCGCCCGCTGATGACTGCGCCGGTCTCGCTAAGGGATGTTTCTTTGCTCAGGTTGTTGGTCTCGCTGTGCAAGTCATCGACGCTTTCTGCGACAACCACGCCTTTGGCATTTGTCCATGGCCCTGCGCCGATCCGGTCACGGGCATTTTCAGCACTGGATGACAGATAGGCCGCCCAGGTCTTGCCCGTGACGCCGGCCGCCTCGGCCAGAGCACCGCAATGCGCATCGGCCCCCGCCAACCCGCCCAGATCGGCGCCTTTGCCGGGGTTTGTGCTGGTGATAAAAAAACTCATGTCGCTGTCTTGCGCGCTGACAGACGCAGCACAGAACACGCATAAAGCAGCGGAAAATATGGATCGCTTGATCATGCAAAAAATCCTTTTTGATTGGTGGTTTGGAATGGTTTTTGGCAGGCCGTGCTCCGGCATCGCGCTTGCGATACACGCGACGGGCCTTTAACCGTCGATAGGTCAAAGTGTAGCGGTTTCATCCGAGATTGCACGGGTTTGAGCATCACATCCTCGTTGATATGGGCAATTGCGCTGCCACTAAAATGCCTGTGGCACGGCCCTGACCGTAATATGACGCACCAAATGCCCGCATAAACGCCTTGTTCGATTCGAAAGAATGGCTGCGTTTTTCGTCCCTAAAAAACTTTGATCCGGGGGGCGCGCCCTTGTAATCAATCGCTATTTTTGCTGGCCATCGTTCTGATTTCGGCAACAGTTATTCAATCACAAGTAGTGATATTCGAAATTACCTGAATTTGCGTGTGACATGCCTCATTCTTGCCATATTCTTTGCCTGTGGGGGCACATCCTTGTTCAGGAATTCGCAGTTCATCCGGTCACACCGATGCGGCGCTTGCGCAGGCCAACGTATGACGTCGGGCTGCGGGAGGTTGGACTATGCCATCGCGGCACGGCGAACTGGGCCTGAAACCCACACAGACCTCCGATTGAAAATCAATTCCTGGTCGGCGTGGTAAGGGGATGAGGCGCAAATCCAACTCATTTCAAACGCCGCGTTCAAAAAGGGGTTTGCCAAGCTCGGTTTTCGCTGACCCGAAAAATCGCCGCCGAACGAGGGTGATCAGATCCGCCCTATTGTTGGTCTCATTGGTTGCCGTCTGGCTGGGTGTGTTTGCTGTCGGCTTGGTCTCGACCCAGGAACTGGCGGCCGCGTTGCCGGGTGACCAGCATTTGATCCCCGAACAGGTGCGACGCCCTGAAACCGTCCAGGCGGATGCGCTGAGCTTTGAAGTGAAATCCGAACAATCCGCGCTGGTCACCTACAAGGCGCAACGCGCGGCGCGCTACAAATGCCTGGCATCGGATGGGCCGGGTTCCGATCTTGCCCGCCCAAATGCGCCACCCAAAATATACGCCGTTCTTCCCAGTGCATTGCCATGGGCCGCGCAGTCACTTGGCCAAAGCTGCGGCACGATTGATACGGTCCTGCCCGAATGGATCACCTTGTCTATGCAGGCCGGACAGATCGTAACCGACTTCGCAGATACAGATACCCGCGCGCCTTTGGCCACCTACATGCGGTCGTCTGGGCAGAAAAGTGAAATCATCCCGCTGATCCGCATCGGCAACGCCTTGGCAACACATCTGAAGAACCCGGCGGCGGTATCCGGCTTTGGGTCGGTTTTCGCAGAGGCCGTCAAGACGATCGCAGCACTGGACAGTGTCACCGGCGCTTGCGTTGACTTGTCTTTGACTGACAACAGCACTGTCGCGACTTTGACGCCACTGTTTGCGTCCCTGTCACACGTCATTGATCAAGCGGGCCTTACATCATGTGTTGTCCTGTCAGGCCAAGCGGGTGGACGGGTATTCGAATTTGCCAGCAAACACATGGATCTTGTCGCAGCCAAGGTTTTTTCCGAACCTTGGGTCGGATCGACGCCGCACTCTTTGGCCTCACCTGAATGGTTTACACAACAGATCCGCCGCATTCAAACCTTTGTGCCAGAGGACAAGTTGATCGTTGGCATCGGCACCTTCACGGCGAATTGGACCTCGGGTCGCCCAAAACCACAGATTTTGCCCTATAGTGAAGCAATGACCCGGCTCAGCCAATCCGGCACGACACCTGAATTCGATGCCGGAAAGGGCAATGCGCGGGCGTCATTTCTGGATGCTCAAGGGTTGCGAAACCGGATGTGGATGTTCGATGCGGCGTCTGCGCACAACCAATTGCGCGCCCTTCGCGACGCTGGTGTCAAAAACGTCAGCATCTGGTCCTTGGGACAGGAAGACCCCGGCATTTGGGCAGTGCTGGATCATGCAAAGCATTCCACCGCGTCCCCTGGCGCAGGTTTGCGGACAATTGTGCTCGACAGCTATGTGCAGCGGATCGGGCAAGGGCCATTTGTCGCACCGCTGTCGATGCCGCGTGTCGGGCGACGGTCAGTGAAAACCGATCTGGCCACCGGTTTCATCACCGATATGCAATATGACCGCATCCCCAGTGCCAGCATCGTTCGGCTTTATGGGCAAGGGCAACCAAACCAGGTGGTTTTGACCTTTGATGATGGCCCCCACCAAACCTACACCACGCAGACATTGGACATTTTACAAGACACCGACACCCCTGCGACGTTCTTTGTGCTGGGTCACAACGCCATGGCAGCACCTGATCTTGTGCAGCGGATTTTGGCGGACGGGCATGAAATCGGGTCACACACATTTTGGCACCCCAATATGATTGAGGTTACGGCCTCGCGGGCGCAGGTTGAAATCAACTCGGTTCAGCTGTTGGTCAACGGCATTACCGGGCGCGCCACGCGTCTTTACCGCGAACCATTCATGCGCAGCGGTGGCCCGATCTCATCGCGCGAGGTGGCGTCGCTGCTGCCGTTGAAACAGGCCGGCTATGTTATCGCGGGCATGGATATCGTACCAAATGACTGGCAGGATCCGACCGCCACAGAACTGGTCGACCGGGTGGTGGCACAGGTCGAGGAGGTCGGCGGCGGCGTCATCTTATTGCACGACGGCGGCGGCGACCAAAGCCAGACGGTCGCGGCGCTGCCCCGGATCATTGATACGCTTAAGTCCAGAGGCTACGTATTCACAACCCTGTCCGGATTGTTGGGAATGCCCCAAGGCAGCCTGATGCCTCAGGTCAGCGCCTATAAATCGGTCTTTCAGAATGTATCGTTCAAGGCCTTGGGCAACAGTTGGAACATCTTGGAATGGGCCTTTTGGTTTGTCTTGATTGTCGGTCTGGCCCGTGCGGTCATCTTGCTGTTCCTGACCGCATTTCGACAGCGCCATGCCTATGCGGGCGACGGCGGCTACGACAAGGTCACTATCGTTATTCCCGCCTATAACGAAGCGGTTGTCTTGCGCCGCTGTCTGGAATGCGTGCTTCGGTCAAACTATCCGAATTTTGACGTGATCGTTGTCGATGATGGATCGACGGATCGCACTTTTGCCACCGCGCTTGCCTTTCGCTCTGACAGCCGCGTCAATGTTCTGACCCATGAAAACCGGGGCAAGGCCGCCGCCCTGAACGCAGCGCTGTATGAAACCGACAGTGAGATCATCATTTGCATTGATGCGGATTCGCAAATTCATCCCCATGCGGTGACATTGCTGGCACGGCATTTTGATGACGCAAAAGTCGGGGCCGTGGCCGGAAAACTGGTGGTCGGCAATCGTGGAAACCTGTTGACCCGGCTGCAAGCGCTTGAATATGTGACAGCACAAGGCGTTGATCGTCGCGCAAAGGAAGTGCTGAACGCAATAACGGTTGTTCCCGGCGCCATCGGCGCGTGGCGCACATCGGCGGTGTTAGAGGCAGGCATCTATTCGTCCGAAACCCTGACCGAAGATGCTGACCTGACGATGTCTGTTATCCGCTCAGGCTACCGTGTCATATACGACGAACGCGCCATTGCCAGCACGGAAACTCCGGCAAGTGTCAAAGCCCTGATGCAGCAGCGACTAAGGTGGTCACTGGGGATGATGCAGGCCGGGTGGAAACACAAAGGTGCCGCACCCGAGGGCCGGGCCCTGGGCCTGATCGCCCTACCCGACCTTGCGATCTTTGGCTACCTGATGCCGCTTTTTGCGCCCCTGGCTGATCTGTTTTTGATCCTCGTTTGCGTGGATTACTTTACCGCGCCGCAAACCGGCGCTGCGTCTGAAACCGGGTTTTGGTCGCAAAACTATCTTGCGGCCTATCTGTCGCTGCCCTTTCTTGAGCTGCTGACCGTGATCGCTGCTTTTCGTCTTGATCCGACCGAAGACCGCCGGCTGATCCTGCTGATCCCGTTTCAGCGTCTGTTTTACCGGCAAATCCTCTATGTCTCGGTATATTGGGCATTTTGGCGTGCCATTACCGGATCGCTGGCCAGATGGGGCCGTGCCGCCCGCGTCGGATATACGTTCAACATCAAGCGGTCACCATGATCGCGCGGCGCACAGCGCTGGGTTGGTTGGCCGCGTCGCCCCTGACGTTTTCCACCGCGACCCTGTGCGCGCAAACCAGACGAGGCCCTGCAAATGTGATTGTCGTTCTCACGGATGTCGGACCGCACACAGATCCTGACGCCTTACGTGTCGTGTTGGATGCGTTTTCCAAACACCGGCTGCCGGTGTCGTGCTGCGTTGAGACAAAGTCCAGTGACGGCACTTACATCGTACCAGGCTCGGCGATTGGCGGGGTGTTGCACCATCATGCGATGCAAGCGCCGGGACTGTTTGAACTGGTCCCGGTGGTGCGCAATCTGGGCAGGCTTTCCGCGTATTTTCAGGCGCGTGCGATCTGCGACGCGCGGGGCGATTTGATCTATTGTCTGACGCCAAAGGATAGCCCGTCTATTTCCCTGCCCCAACCGAGAACGATTGCATGCGACATATTCGACACACCGGTCGCGCCATCCGGTGTCAGGTCCGGGGGCATTCGAAACGTGCTGATGCAGCCCAATGTGTCCAGGCCGGTGCAATCGCAATCCTGGGACGATGGCGTGGTCCGGTTCATTGGCGGGCAGCGGGCAAAGATTTCGCACCCCCTAAGGATTGCCAGAGACACCATCGGCGAGCGGGTGATCTATCTGTCGGCCAATGATCTTTCCGCGCTGGCGCTTGGCGGGCTAAAGCAGCATGCAGGCAGGTTTGCGCAAGAGGTTTTGGAACTTGAGAACCGCGATAGTTTCAACACGGTCCTCGCCTCGGACGCGCAGCTGCGCGACAACTATGACTATAGCCGGTATCTTGCCGTGCATTTCGTCGCAGATAGTAAGGTCGATGCCGGGCAATCTGAAGTTCTGACGGCCTTTCGGCAACAGCTTATGACCGAGGGGGTGCAATCAAGCTATGGCGCGCCTTCCGCCACTTTGGGTCAAGATGGCTATTGGATTGATCTGAACCCTAATACTCAGGATGCATCCGTTTTGGCGACACTTCCTAACTTGCAGGGTGGGACGCCGCCGCCTTATCACGCCGGTGTTTTGCTCCAAGACCAAAAAACCAACCCCATTTGCGGCGTGAATGACGAAAATCATCTGGTACTGCCAACGCATTACATAACCGACGCTGCATCCGTATCAAAGATGCAGGTCGACGCCTTTGGCACCGGCGACCATGTGATCGTCATCTCAACTTCGGTTCTGGCAAACAGGCCTATTCGGCGCGCTTTGCGCGAAAAACTGATCGCGCTGCATCAAGACGCCATAACCAAAGCGGTGCCCCTGCCCGCCTTTGCCCGACATGTTTTACCCAAAAGCCCTTATGTCACACACTACCGACGCACCGAAAGCTACGGTTCCGAGATGGGCAAACGGACGGCTGTTCTGCCAAAAGATATGGCTGAGCTGATGATCGACGCGCAAACAGCCTGGCGCTATTTTGAAAAATGGACCGATAAGAATACCGGCCTGTGTCCGGCCACTGTGAATTTCGCCACCGGCGGCGCGCGGCGGCATGAAACGGTGACCATGTGGGATGTCGGCAGCCATATCAACGCGCTGATGGCGGCGGTGGATTTGGGGCTGATATCCACAAAACAGTTTCAGCGTGCGATCAAACGGATCTTGCCAAACATCGTCGGGCGCCGGTCACAGGGACGGTTGCTGCCGCAAGGCTGGATCAGAAC
>JBAUHN010000068.1:0-3057 GCA_049680295.1 Sulfitobacter sp. | reverse complement strand
CGTATTCGCCGAGCATGTTGATGTGGGCCCATGACCGAGGCGAGTGACTAGCGATCAGGCGCATCAGATTTTCTCTGGTTTCAGCGTCAGTTGCTTTTCCGATTTGGCGGGCCAGATAGAGGTAATTCCAGCAGATGATACTGTTTTTGATCAGGCGATTACATGCCTCTGCAACTTCTTGTTCTTCCTTTTCAACCTGAATGAACTCACGAGGATTTCCGACCGCAACGGCACGGGTGAAACGGTTGGCCAGTTCGACCTTGTTGAGCTGCTTCTCGATGGCCTGGCGCAATGCCAAATCGTCAATGAACCGCAAAATAAACAGGGATTTGATGATCTGACCGAAGGCTTTCAGGGTCTGGTAAAGCGCATGCTGGCGGGAATAGGAGTTAAGCCGTCTGAAAATGTCAGATGCTGTGTTTTCCTTGAGTTTAATGGTTGTGACGAGGCGTAACAGGTCGTCCCAATTTTCACGAATGACAATTTCGTTGATGGTTTTGTCAGGTCGGATTGCCCAGTCTTCCTCCGCCCGGTTTTTAGGTTTGAAGATGTAGAGGGTCTGTTTGCCGATGCTTTTGATACGTGGGGCGAAAGAAAATCCGAGCAAATGGGTCAGGCCAAAAACGGCCTCGGTGTACCCGTGGGTATCGGTCGAGTGGATATCGCTTTTGATGACATCGTTGTGCATCAGCCCATCAATAACATAAGCGCTTTCGCGGTCAGCGGCGCTGATCATCAGCGAATGCCACAGAAAATTACGTTCATCGACAAAGGTGTAGGCGCTGACACCCTGGCCCTGTCCAAAATATTTGAACGACCGGCTGGCATGCAGGCTGTCACCGCGCCCCTCGAATTTCTGGCCATCACTGGCGGTGTGCAGCTGATCTTGGGTTTGGCGATAGAGATTGGGCAGATCCATCTTGTCCATGGCCTTGACCACAGCGTCATTAGCCGTACGGATGTTTTCCAGGGAAAAACGCCAATTGACCGTATGATCCAACTCGCTTTCGGTAACCTGCGAAGAAATCCGCGCCATTTTGCGCACACCGATCCCGCAACCCAGCCCCATGATCCCGGCGAGTAAAGCGGGATGTGATGTGGCCTGCCGGACATGGGTCTGTTGCCAATGTTCAAAGGCGGCCAACATGTTGCAGTGATTATTGACGGTCTCCAAAACCTGCGCGAGCGGCACGTCATGTCGTTGGGGAAACAGATCACCCAGCGGATCGGCTTCATTGGCATCAAGCGCAGGGGTGGCGATGTGAAACGCCCCATCTTTGCGGAGCTTTAGATGTGGATTGTCGCCGGTATGGGCATTCGTCGTCTGATATTGGTGGGAAAGAGCGGCATTCAGTTTTGCGAGAACGGGTTCCGGGTCAGTAAACTCCGAAAGGCCTGCCCGTCCCAATAGAGGAGCTTTCTCCCGTTTCCAGCGTTCCTTATCGATCAAATAGGCGTCCTTGGCCGTGCTTTCGAGATCGTCTTTCAGCTGGTCAAAATCACGCGTTTTGCGCTGATCCAGAAGCACCTTTGTGGCAGAGACCTTTTCCGCATCCGACAGATTAGCCGCTGCCATGACATTATCGATCCCACGCAGAACGCCAAAGACAGAAACCTCCAAGCCATCGACGATGATTTCAATCTGACGCTGCTGATCTTTACGGTCTTGCACCAGGGTTTCTTGGTATTCCCGCGCCGCTGCGGACTTGAAAGTTGCCATGACGCTGAGCCACAGATCGATCATGTTGTCCTGACAGCGGTAAAACTGATGGGCAACGAAGGCTGTGGCATGAATATAACGGTCGTTCTGATCACGGCGCTGCATCTGGAAGATTTCAGATCGAAAGACGCTACCTGCAAAATACCGAATACCAGCCACCCCGAGCTCAAGCTTTGACAGGATCCCGCCAAGCTGGTGATAGAGTTCGGAAAGCACCTCAAAATCAGATACGGCTTCTTTGATCCTGGTGGGCCTGGTCGATTGTGACAGCTTCTTCAGAAGGGTCAGCCGATAGCGGTTCTGGTCTTCAGGGGCAGCAAATAAATCATCCAACAAGCGACGGCTTTCGTTGCAGAGATGATCATCCATCAGGCCTACCAATTCTGCCTTACGCTCATGCAGGCCAGTGCGAATGCTGTCCGTTAGGTTGCGAGACGTCGGAACTTGAATGCGATGTTGAACAAGAAAGTCTACGCAGCGGTCAAAAATCAATCGTGGCTTGAGGTGCATCTGCGCCATCGCGGAAATTTCCACGGCCAAGGTCTTCTTGGTCTTTTCATCGAAAGGCACAAAGCCGTAGGAATCCAGAATAAGCTGTTGATGGCGGGCACGTGTTTGTTTGGCGTAGGTATCGTGCGAAAAATCGGTGTCCTGTAAGCCAATAACTTTAGCGACAGCCTCAATGTCGCGCGCATGAAAATCCTGTGGCTGGTAAAACCGCTTCGTCGCCTTGAAATATCCACACATCAACAAGAAGCCAATCTTGCCACCGGGGGTGCGCAGCGTGGCGGCGATATCCATCAGCCCCTTGGGAAGGTCGAAAAACTGTTTGCGCGCACGATGGTCAAACAGAGGTGGGTGATCGAAAATCTCCCGTTCGTTCTTTGTGAGAATGCGCATTCTTGCCATGGATAATCTCCGGTGAAGTTTTCGTTCTGAAAACGTTCGTTTAACGAACAGATGCGGCCAATGTCCCTCAGGTCCTTACGGCCTGGGAAAATTATGCCGTTTACCTTGTTCGGAATCATAGGTTCGTTTATGATGACGGAAACAGGATTTGTGAACAGAAAACATGCTCATCGGTTATGCCCGCGTCTCCACCATGGATCAGAACCCCGCGCTTCAGATGGATGCGCTGCGCGATATCGGTTGCGAGAGGATCTTCGTCGAAAAAGCTTCCGGCTCCCATCGCGACCGCCCCCAACTCAAGGCGGCTCTCGATTATCTGCGCAAGGGGGACACGCTCGCCATCTGGAAACTCTCCCGACTGGCGCGGTCTCTCACGCAAGTGATCAAAACAGCTTCCGACATCGACGAACGAGGCATTTCCCTAAAAG